>NZ_JAGMUE010000827.1:0-757 GCF_019049165.1 Streptomyces sp. AC627_RSS907 | reverse complement strand
GGGCGTGCAGCGCCTGGTTGGCGGCGTTGATGATGAGCACGCGGGCGCGTACGTGCTGCGCCGGGTCGGCGGCCTGGGCGGTGACGGGCTCGGCCAGTTCGCGGCACAGCTCGTAGTCGGCCGCCGCGTACGCGTGCGCGGCGCCGCTCAGCAGTCGCTCGCAGCGGCGCCCGGGATGCCCGGCCGGGGTGCGCAGCGCGGCGAGCCGGGCCAGCGCCGCGGCCTCGTCGGGCGCCCCGCGCCGCCGGGCCTGGTCGGCCGCGCCGGCCAGCGCCGTGGCCAACTCCTCGGCCGGGCCCGGGGCGGCGAGCGCCAGGTGCCGGGCGTGTTCGACGGCGCCCGGGGTGGCGGCGGCGAGCCGGGCGTGCGCCGTGCGCCGCTCGGCGGCGGACGCGGCGGCGTAGAGGGCACTCGCGTACAGCGGATGCGCGAAGCGCACCGCGACCCCGTCGTCGGAGACGACGAGCAACCCCGCCGCCACGGCCTGCGCGACCGCGCGCTCGACCAGCCCGTCCGGAGCGGCCGGCACGAGCACGGCCCCGGCCCGCGCGCACGCGTCACCCGCGCCCGCACCCCGTGGGCCGGCGCCGGACGCGGAGACACCGGACGCGGAGACACCGGACGCGGAGGCGTGCGACGCGGCGACCCCGGACGTGCGGAGGTGTGACGTGGAGGCGTGCGACGTGGAGGCGCCGGACGTGGGTACTCCCGGCCCGGGGGCGGCGGGCGACGAGGTGTCGGAGGCGAAGGCGTGGTG
>NZ_JAGMUE010000826.1:0-643 GCF_019049165.1 Streptomyces sp. AC627_RSS907 | reverse complement strand
GCGCAGTTGCTCACCACCCTCGCGCTGCGGGTCGGCGCCGAGCGGTCGGTGGCCGCCGCGGTCGACGTCATCGGCCCGGACGCCGTCGCCGACAGCCTGCCGCTGCTCCAGCCGCTGGCCCTCAACCGCGTCACCCGGGCCACCCTGCGCCACCTCGGGCGCGAGCGCTCCCACCGCGAGCGCGAGGCGGTGCTCGCCGCGGCCCGCACCGAGAAGGAGGCGCGCGAGGCGGAGGCCGCCGCGCTCCGGGAGCAGGTCGACGCCCAGCCGCTGGACCGCAGGGCGCGCAAGGCGCTCAAGGCGGAGAAGCACGCCGAGAAGCAGGCCGAGAAGCGGGCCGTCGACGAGGCGCTCGAAGAGGCCCGCGAGGAGGACCTGCTCTCGCAGATCCGGCAGCAGGTGCTGCTGGTGCGCCCGCAGGCGCCGATAGAGCCGGTCCGGTTGGAGCGCATCAAGCCGCGCACCCTGGTCAGCTTCTGCGCGGGCGCCTTCGCCGCGTACTTCCTGCTCTCCCAGTTCACCCACATCAAGCTGGGCCAGGTGGTCGGCGAGGCGAACTGGGCGTGGGTGGCGATCGCCCTGTTCTTCTCGGGCCTGACCTACGTGTGCGCGGCGATCAGCCTGCTCGGCTTCGTGCCGGAGA
>NZ_JAGMUE010000825.1:0-1073 GCF_019049165.1 Streptomyces sp. AC627_RSS907 | reverse complement strand
GACCCGGAAGTAGGCGGGGCTGCCCTTGGCGCCGGCCCAGATGGTGAGCTGGTCGCCGGTGAGTTCGTAGACGTAGTCGAAGGTGTTGCCCTGCGAGTCGTAGTAGCGGGAGGCCACGTCCGCGCCGGTCGGCTCGCCGTAGGGGCGGAGGTTGCCGATGACCTCCATGCCGGTGACCGGCTCGCCGAACTGGACCAGGTCCACGTGCTGGACGAGGAAGAACCCGCCGGTCAGCCACTCGTAGCGGACGGTCCCCTCCACGCCGCCGGTCACCTTCCAGGTGCCGACCAGCGGTGCGAGGGCGCGGAGTTCGGCGGTCGGCTCGGCGGGCGGCTGGTCCGCGTGGGTGGTCTCGGTCGTGGCGGTGACGGCGGTGGCGTCGGTGGTCTCGGTCGTGGTCGTGACGGTCTTGGACATCGGGCTCTCCCTCTTGGTGGGTTACTCGACCGCTACCTCGTGGCCGGGACCGGGTTCTCGACAGGCTTTCGATGTGATCCACGTCATACGGCGCGGGTGTCGAAGGTGGGTCCACGGCTACGAGGTTGCGGGCGGGGGCCGAGCCGGCCCCGTCGCGGTCGCCCTCAGCACCCGGGCGACCGGACCTAACATCGTCGAACCGAGACCAGGGAGTGCCCCGTGAAGTACCTGCTGTTGGGTTACACACCGGCCGACGCGTGGGACGCGGCGACCGCCGACGCTCCGACCGAGGAGGCGCTGGCCGCCTTCGCGGTGTACCAGGAGTTCGAGAAGGAGCTGATCGCCTCCGGCGAACTGGTCAGCACCGAGGGGCTGGGCCACCCGGCGGTGAGCACGACGGTGCGCCCCACGCCCGAGGGTGTGGTGGCGACCGACGGGCCGTTCGCCGAGCTGAAGGAGGTGCTGGCCAGCTTCGCCGTCATCGACGTCGCCGACCGGGAGCGGGCCACGGAGATCGCCGCCCGGATCGTACGGGCGTTGGGCGAGCCGATCGAGATCCGGCCGGTCATGGGCGAGGACTTCGCGCCGTGACCGCTTGGCCGTGCCGCCGCCCCCGCCCCCGCCCGTACGACCGGGTGGGGGCGGCCCACCGAGGC
>NZ_JAGMUE010000824.1:0-595 GCF_019049165.1 Streptomyces sp. AC627_RSS907 | reverse complement strand
GCTCCGGGTTGCCCACCAGGCGGTTGGCGAGCCGGTGCGCGGGCTCGTCCAGGGCGCCCGAGCGCGGCACGCCCAGATGCGCGTGGCCCGCGCGCCCCAGGTCCTGCACGGTGGTGAGCGCCCCGGCGCGCATCACCTCCAGGGTGGTGAACTCGCTCATCGGCGCGCTCCGTTCACCGCGGGGCGCCGGCCGGGGGCCGGCAGGTCGGCCGTGGGGTGCGCGGGGGCGCCGCCGGGCGGGCCGGCGCCGTCCTCGTGCGCGGGGCGGCGGTCGTCGCACGGTACGAAGCGGACCCGGGTGCCGGGGGCGAAGAGCGCCACGGGGTCGCGGGTGGCGTCCCAGAGCACCGCGTCCGAGGTCCCGATGAGCTGCCACCCGCCGGGCGAGGGCCGCGGGTAGACGCCGGTGTAGGGGCCGGCGAGGGCGAGGGAACCGGTCGGGACGCGGGTGCGCGGGGTGTCGCGGCGCGGCACGTGGTAGCGGCTGGGCAACCCGGTCAGATAGCCGAAGCCGGGCGCGAACCCGCAGAAGGCGACGCGGAACTCGGTGCCGGAGTGGATGCGTACGACCTCGTCGGGCGTGACGCCCCACACC
>NZ_JAGMUE010000823.1:0-545 GCF_019049165.1 Streptomyces sp. AC627_RSS907 | reverse complement strand
GTCGCCGCCCTGGCCGAGCTGGTGGAGGAGCTGGTGCTGCGGGAACTGGAAGACGCCGCGAGCGGCGACAGCGACCACGACGAACGATGAGGGCCGACGACATGACGTCTTCGAACTCGAAGCAGAACCGTGCCGCGGCCCTGCCGCGCGATCTCCAGGAGGCGCTGCGCCGGCGCCTGGCGGGCAAGGCCGGCCAGGCCGCCGGAGGCGGGGACGGCATTCCGCGCGCGGACCGCTCCCGGCCGCTGCCGCCGTCCTTCGCCCAGCAGCGGCTGTGGCTCCTCGACCAGCTCGAACCGGGCGACGCCCGCTACAACAGCGCGGTCGCGCTGCGGCTGACCGGCGAGTTGGACCGGGAGGCGCTCGCCGGGGCGCTGCGGACCGTCGTGGCCCGCCACGAGGCGCTGCGCACCACCTTCGACACCGACGACGGCCGACCGGTGCAGCGGGTGCGCCCCGCGGGCCCGGTGGAGCTGCCCGTACGCGACCTGACGGCGGGAGCGGAGGCGGCGGACTCAGACGCGGACCCGGGGGCGGTGCTGGAG
>NZ_JAGMUE010000822.1:0-572 GCF_019049165.1 Streptomyces sp. AC627_RSS907 | reverse complement strand
TCTTCGCCATCACCGGCGAGGAACTCGGCCTGGCGGGGACACTGTCAGTGCTCGCCCTCTTCGCGGCTCTAGGCTATGCGGGTATCCGCGTGGCCGGACGCACGGAGGACCCCTTCGTGAGGTATGCCGCGGGAGGTGTGACCACCTGGATCACGGCGCAGGCCGTGGTCAACATCGGTGCGGTGCTCGGCCTGCTGCCGATCGCCGGTGTCCCCCTGCCGCTGTTCTCCTACGGAGGTTCAGCCCTGCTCCCGACCATGTTCGCCATCGGTCTGCTGATCGCCTTCGCGCGTGCGGAACCCGGTGCCCGAGCTGCGTTGGCCATGCGGCAGCCTGGGGTGAGATGGAAGACGATGAGACGGCGCGTCAAGAAACGTCCGTCCGGAGAGCGGTGAAATTCGGTGCATGTCGTACTCGCCGGTGGGGGGACCGCCGGCCACATCGAGCCAGCGCTCGCCCTCGCGGACGCCCTGCGTAGGCAGGACCCGACCGTGGGGATCACAGCGCTGGGCACAGAGAAGGGCCTGGAGACCCGACTCGTGCCCGAGCGGGGTTATGAGCTCGGGCTCATC
>NZ_JAGMUE010000821.1:0-544 GCF_019049165.1 Streptomyces sp. AC627_RSS907 | reverse complement strand
GCGTCGGTGCGCTCCTTGGCCCCGTTGTACGCCTGGGTGGCGCTGCCGGCCTCGCGGTACAGCGTGTCGACCCGCTGCCGCACCTCCTCGACCGAGGGGCGCGGCTCGCGCGGTACGGCGGTGGCCGGCGGCGCGACCTGGGCGAGGAGGGCGAGGGAGGCGAGCGCGGCCGTGGTGAGGCCGGCGGCGGTGTGACGACCGGACGGCATGCCCAGCCGGGACCGCGACCTGCGGTGTGACGCCAAGGGAGGCGACTCCTTCCGTGGACCGCCTACCGGGTTAGCTGTCGGGTTCGGGCGCTCCGCGCGGCTCGGGGACGGGCGTCGCCGAGCGCGTGGGGAGGGAAGGGATTGCCCTACGGTCCGCACGTGGGGATGCGGTCCGATTCACCCCGGTGGTACTTCCCCCGCCCTTGGGGAACTCCCGTAGGGCGCGGGGAACGGTGGGTCCCCGGCTCCGGCCACCTCTCGGGGCCGAACTCGGCGCAGGCCGCCCGTTGCCGACGCTGTCGCCGACGGGGGTACGGGCCGCCATGACCAGGCAC
>NZ_JAGMUE010000820.1:0-553 GCF_019049165.1 Streptomyces sp. AC627_RSS907 | reverse complement strand
ACCCCGACGTGGTGGTCGGTGCGCGTCGCTACTCACCGCTTGTGGTGGGAGTCGGAGTCGGGGAGAACTTCCTGGCCTCCGACGTCTCCGCGTTCATCGCGCACACCCGCGAGGCCATCGAACTCGGCCAGGACCAGGTGGTGGAGGTGCGCCGGGACGCGGTCACGGTCACCGGCTTCGACGGCGCGCCGGCGACGGTGCGCCCGTACCACGTGGACTGGGACGCCTCGGCCGCCGAGAAGGGTGGCTACGACTACTTCATGCTGAAGGAGATCGCCGAGCAGCCGAAGGCCGTGGCCGACACGCTGCTCGGCCGGATCGACGCCGCCGGCGACCTGTCGCTGGACGAGGTCCGCATCCCGGCCGCCGAGCTGCGCGAGGTCGACAAGATCGTCATCGTGGCGTGCGGCACCGCCTTCCACGCCGGGATGATCGCCAAGTACGCCATCGAGCACTGGACCCGCATCCCCTGCGAGACGGAGCTGGCCAGCGAGTTCCGCTACCGCGACCCGATCCTGGGCCCGCGCACCCTGGTCGTCGCCATCTCCCTGGC
>NZ_JAGMUE010000819.1:0-550 GCF_019049165.1 Streptomyces sp. AC627_RSS907 | reverse complement strand
CTTCTTCGCGACCGAGGAGAGGCCGACGGTGTCCAGCACCTCGCTGACCCGGCTCGTCGGGATGCCGTTGCTCTGCGCCAGACACAGCAGGTGGTTGTACGCGCTGCGCCCGCCGTGCATGGCCTTCGCGTCGAGCAGCGCGCCGATGTGCTTGAGCGGATCGCGCAACTGCCGGTAGTGCTTGCCGTCGATGCGGACGTCCCCGGCCGTCGGGTTGTCCAGGTCGAGCATCATGCGCATGGTCGTGGACTTGCCGGCACCGTTGGGGCCCAGGAAGCCGGTGACCATCCCGGGGCGCACGGTGAACGTCAACCGGTCCACGGCGAGCTTGTCGCCGTAGCGTTTCGTCAACCCCACAAGCTCGATCATGCAGGCCACGCTAAGGGCCGTGAGGCGTACACGCCACCCCACAGCAAGCAGCGCCGCACACCATTTTCCGCGGTGTGCGGCGCTGTTTACGCAAGGGTGCGGACACACCGCTCGCCGGCCACCTGTCGGCTACCGACCGACCCACGAGCCCGTGGCCCGAGAGCCACGATCACCGCGGTCG
>NZ_JAGMUE010000084.1:0-91082 GCF_019049165.1 Streptomyces sp. AC627_RSS907 | reverse complement strand
GCGTGGGGGACTCCGGGACGCCGGGCGCGGTGCGGACGCCGGGCGCGCGGGTGCCGCGTCGGGGTCCGGAAGGGCACGGGGTCCGGAAGGGCACGGGGGGAAGGCACGGGGTCCGGAAGGGCACGGGGTCCGGAAGGACACGGGGTCAGGACGAGGTCGGGGTCTCGTTGGTGGGGGCGGAGTGGGAGGGGGGCGCGGGTGCGGGGGTGCCGCGCGGCACCGTGTCCCGCCACAGGGCGCGGGCCGCGAGGAGCGCCGCGGCCACCAGCAGGCCGTTGCGGACGAACAGGAGCGCGACGCCGAGCGCGTCGCCGGCGACGACGTGGCCGAACCAGACCGGGAACTCCAGGACCGTCACCAGGCTCGCCGCCAGCACCAGGGCCACCGGCACCCGCATGCCGCTCGCCCGGAAGCACCGGCAGACCGCCCCGAGCCCGAGCAGCCACACCATGTACTGCGGGCTGATCACCCGGCTCGTGACCGTGAACACCAGCACCGCCACGAAGGCCGCGTCCGCCGCCGTGTGCGCCGCGAAGCGCGAGGCCGCCCTCCGCCACAGCAGCAGCCACCCGAAGGCCAGGCAGGTGAGGGCGAGGGCCACCCTGCTCACCGCGTCGACGTACGGGCCGAGGAACTCCACGGAGCCGTAGTGGAGCAGCACCTCGCCGTCCCAGCCGAAGTGCCGGGCGACGTGGAAGACCAGCGCGCCCAGCGACTCCACCTCGGTGCCCCGGTCGCGCTGGGCCGTCAGGAACGCGAACGCCCCGGGCATGGTCACGGCGATCAGCGCGGCCAGCCCAGCACCGCTCAGCGCGGCGGCGGCCCACGTCGCGCGCCCGCGCACCCCGACGAGCACCAGCGCGGGCCACACCTTCAACAGCGCTCCTAGGGCCGCCAGCGCCCCCGCCGCACGGGGGTGCCGGCCGGCGGCGAGCAGCGCGGCCACCGCGACGGCCGTGACCATCACGTCGTAGCGGGCGTACACCGTCGGACCGAGCAGCGGCACACCGGCCACCCACACCCACGCCCCGCGCGGCGAGCGCCCGGCACCCCGTCCCGCGCGCCCGAGCAGGGCGAGGACGGCCAGGTCCGCGGCGCAGGCCAGGAGGAAGAAGGCCGTCGGGTACGACAGGAAGGGCAGCAGCGCCGGGGAGAGGATCGCGAAGGCCGCGGCGGGCGGATACTGCCAGGTGACGTCGGCCGACGGAAACGCTCCGGTGCGCAGGACCTCGTACCAGTCCCGGTAGATGACGGACACGTCGCTGGTGACGTCCGGCCCCGGGAAGACCAGCACCTTCAGCACGAACAGCAGCAGCACCAGCCGCGTGGCGCCCCAGGCAGTCAGCAGCCGCGCCGCAGGCCGCCCCGCGTCCGTCGTCTCCACGTGCTCCCTGCCCGTCCGCGCCTGCCGTGCCGGTGCGGCCATGATGACCCCGCGGCCCGTGCGCGTGCCACAGACACGGCCGGGCCCCGCCCCGGGCGGCCGGTTCGGTAGGGTCGGCGGCGATGCGCAAGACCCTGATCGTGACGAACGACTTCCCGCCCCGCCCGGGCGGCATCCAGGCCTTCCTGCACAACATGGCGCTGCGCCTGGACCCCGGCCGGCTGGTCGTCTACGCCTCCACCTGGAAGCGCGGCCAGGAGGGCGCCCGGGCCACCGCCGCCTTCGACGCCGAGCAGCCCTTCACCGTCGTACGGGACCGCACGACGATGCTGCTGCCGACGCCGGGCGCGACCCGGCGGGCCGTCGGGCTGCTGCGCGAGCACGGGTGCACGGCGGTGTGGTTCGGGGCGGCGGCGCCCCTCGGACTGATGGCCCCGGCGCTCAGGAAGGCGGGCGCCGAGCGGATCGTCGCCACCACCCACGGCCACGAGGCCGGGTGGGCCCAGCTGCCCGCGGCCCGTCACCTGCTGCGCCGGATCGGGGAGTCCACGGACACGATCACCTACCTCGGGGAGTACACGCGCTCGCGCATAGCGGGCGCGCTCACCCCGCGGGCCGTCGCGCGGATGCGGCAGCTGCCGCCCGGCGTCGACGAGAAGACCTTCCACCCGGGCAGCGGCGGCGACGAGGTGCGGGCCCGGCTCGGGCTGAGCGAGCGGCCGGTGGTGGTGTGCGTCTCGCGGCTGGTGCCGCGCAAGGGCCAGGACACGCTGATCCGCGCGATGCCGCGCATCCTGGCCGCCGAGCCGGACGCCGTCCTGCTGATCGTCGGCGGCGGCCCCTACGAGAAGGACCTGCGCCGCCTCGCCCACGACACCGGCGTCGCCGCCTCCGTCCACTTCACCGGCGCCGTGCCCTGGTCCGAGCTGCCCGCGCACTACGGCGCCGGGGACGTGTTCGCGATGCCGTGCCGGACCCGCCGGGGCGGGCTCGACGTGGAGGGGCTCGGCATCGTCTACCTGGAGGCCTCCGCGACCGGGCTGCCCGTGGTCGCCGGCGACTCCGGCGGCGCCCCCGACGCCGTACTCGACGGCGAGACCGGCTGGGTGGTGCGCGGCACCTCGGAGGAGGAGTCCGCCGACCGCATCGTGACCCTCCTCGGCGACCCGGAACTGCGCCGCCGCATGGGCGAGCGCGGCCGGGCCTGGGTCGAGGAGAAGTGGCGCTGGGACCTGCTGGCGGAGCACCTGAAGGCCCTGCTGTGACACGGGGCTTCTTGGGGTCGTGATGCGGAACGCCTTCGGGCGGGGGGAACCGCACGCCCCCAGGGGCGCGGGGAACCGCGCGACAGGCCACGACGAAACCCGCTCCCGCCAACGGCGGCAAGGGGGCACCCCAGGAGGTTCCAGGAGATCCCAGGAGGTCCCCCCGCCCGACTACTTCGCGTAGATCGCCTCGATCTCGTCCGCGTAGTCCTTCGCCACGACACTCCGCTTCAGCTTCAACGACGGCGTCAGGTGCCCCGACTCCTCCGTGAACTGGGCGGACAGCACCCGGAACTTCCGCACCGACTCCGCCTTGGACACCGCGGAGTTGCCGTCGTCGATCGCCGACTGGACCGCGGCGAGCAGATCCGGGTCCTCCCGCAGCGACGCCGCCGTCGAACCGGCCGGCTTGCCGTGCTCGGCGCACCAGCGGCCGAGGAACTCCTCGTCGATGGTGACCAGCGCGCCGACGAACGGCCGCCCGTCGCCGACCACCATGCACTCCGCGACCAGCGCGTGCGCGCGGATGCGGTCCTCGATCACGGCCGGGGCGACGTTCTTGCCGCCGGCGGTGACGATGATCTCCTTCTTGCGGCCGGTGATCCGGAGGTAGCCGTCCTCGTCGAGGGTGCCGATGTCACCGGTGTGGAACCAGCCGTCGGCCAGCGCCTCGGCGGTGGCGCCGGGGTTGTTCCAGTACTCCTTGAACAGGTGCTCGCCGTGCAGCAGCACCTCCCCGTCGTCCGCGATGCGCACCACGGAGCCGGGCAGCGGCTGGCCGACCGTGCCGATCTTCTGCCGGTCCCAGGGGTTGAAGGCGGTCGCCGCACAGGACTCGGTCAGGCCGTAGCCCTCCAGGACCGTGAAGCCGATGCCGCGGAAGAAGTGGCCGAGCCGCTCGCCGAGCGGGGCACCGCCGGAGATGGCGTGCTCGCCGCGCCCGCCGAGGACCGCGCGGAGCTTGCTGTAGACGAGCTTGTCGAAGATCTTGTGCTTGATCCTGAGACCGAGCGACGGGCCCGACGGGGTGTCCAGGGCCTTGCTGTACGCGATCGCGGTGTCGGCGGCCCTGTCGAAGATCCTGCCCTTGCCGTCGGCCTGCGCCTTGGCGCGCGCCGAGTTGTAGACCTTCTCGAAGACGCGCGGCACACCGAGGATCAGCGTCGGCCGGAACGAGGCCAGTTCGTCGGTGAGGTTCTTGATGTCGGGGACGCAGCCCAGCCTGATCGGCGCCATCATCGGCGCGACCTGGACCAGCCGCCCGAAGACGTGCGCGAGGGGCAGGAACAGGAGGACGGAGCACTCGCCGGTGCGGAACAGCGGGCGCAGCCGCTCGACGACGTTGCCGCACTCGGCGAAGAAGCTGCGGTGGGTGAGCACACACCCCTTGGGGCGGCCGGTGGTGCCGGAGGTGTAGACGATGGTCGCGGGGTCGTCGGCCTTCGCGATCGAGCCGCGCTCCTCGACGGTCCCGTCCGTGACGTCCTGGCCCAGCCGCCCCAGCTCCTCGACGCCCCCCGCGTCGATCTGCCAGACGTGCTTGAGGGCGGGCAGCTGCTCGCGCACCGACTCGACGGCGGCGGCGTGCCCGGCCGACTCCACGACGCACGCCGTGGCACCCGAGTCGCTGAGGATCCACCGCACCTGCTCGGGCGAGCTGGTCTCGTACACCGGCACGGTGACCGCGCCCGCGCTCCAGATCGCGAAGTCCAGCAGGGTCCACTCGTAGCGCGTACGGGACATCAGGCCGACCCGGTCGCCCGGCTGGACACCGGAGGCGATGAGGCCCTTGGCGGCGACGTGCACCTCGGCGAGGAAGGAGCGGGCGGTCACGTCCTGCCAGGCGCCGTCCACCTTGCGGGAGATCACGGCGACGTCCGGGTGCTGCGCGGCGTTTCTGCGGACGATGTCGGTCAGGTTTCCGTCCGCGGGGACCTCGTACAAAGCCGGAAGGCTGAACTCGCGCAAGACTGCTGCTCCTCATAGGGCGCCGGCGCCACGACATTGTGTGATGCGACGGTGCGGTCCAAGGCTCGGGCAAGTGCTCGGGACATCACCTGCTGCACACACGCCGATTCACATGGTGAGACCTGAGCACGAGTGGACTGCCCGGACGTTACCCGCCGGTATGGCCTCTCCGACAGGGGGTCCCCGCGAGATGTTCGCTGCGTCACACGGTTGGGGTTTCCTTCGCGCACAGTAGTCGACGCATCAACCGACCAGCCAGTAACCGCAGGTCCGGCCGCCCACTGTTCACAGGAGGCGCGCGCTGCCTACCCTTGATCGTCATGGCACCCACACCGCCCGGCGGCAACAAGAGGACGCGCGTCCACGTGGTCAGCGACGTCCATGGCAACGCCCGAGACCTGGCCAGGGCCGGCGACGGCGCCGACGCCCTGGTCTGCCTGGGGGACCTGGTCCTCTTCCTGGACTACGCCGACCACTCGCGCGGCATCTTCCCCGACCTCTTCGGCGTCGAGAACGCCGACCGCATCGTCGAACTGCGCACCGCCCGCCGCTACACCGAGGCGAGGGAACTCGGGGCCCGGCTGTGGGCGGGAGTCGGCGTGGACCGGGCGGCGCTGATCGAACGGGCGGTGCGGGGACAGTACGCCGAGATGTTCGCCGCGTTCCCCACACCGACGTACGCCACCTACGGCAACGTCGACATGCCGGACCTGTGGCCGGAGTTCGCCGGGCCCGGCACGACCGTGCTCGACGGGGAGCGGGTGGAGATCGGCGGCCGGGTCTTCGGCTTCGTCGGCGGCGGCCTGCGGACCCCGATGCGCACGCCGTACGAGATCAGTGACGAGGAGTACGCCGCCAAGATCGAGGCCGTCGGCGAGGTGGACGTCCTGTGCACGCACATCCCGCCCGAGGTGCCGGAACTGGTCTACGACACGGTCGCGCGGCGCTTCGAGCGGGGCAGCCGCGCGCTGCTGGAGGCGATCCGGCGGACCCGGCCGCGCTACGCCCTGTTCGGGCACGTGCACCAGCCGCTGGTCCGGCGGATGCGCATAGGGGGGACCGAGTGCGTGAACGTCGGCCACTTCGCGACGACGGGGAAACCGTGGGCGCTGGAGTGGTGAGCCGGGGCGGCGTCCGCGTGGCCGGACGTGCGCGGGCAGGGGGTGACCTCCGTGCCGTCCGTGCGCGATAGCCTTCACGCGGCACACACACGCACGACGGCGTGCGTCGACCTCAGTACCGGCCCGCATCCGGAGGAGCCACGGCGATGGCGGAACACACCAGCTCGAGTATCACGATCGAGGCGGCACCCGCCGACGTCATGGCGGTGATCGCCGACTTCGCCCGCTACCCGGACTGGACCGGCGAGGTGAAGGAGGCGGAGGTCCTCGCGACCGACGCGCAGGGACGTGCCGAGCAGGTCCGCCTCGTCATGGACGCCGGCGCGATCAAGGACGACCAGACCCTGGGGTACACCTGGACCGGGGAGCACGAGGTCTCCTGGACACTGGTGAAGTCCCAGATGCTGCGCTCCCTCGACGGCTCCTACCTGCTCAGGCCGGCGGGCACGGGCACGGAGGTCACCTACCGGCTCACCGTCGACGTCAAGATCCCGATGCTCGGCATGATCAAGCGCAAGGCCGAGAAGGTCATCATCGACCGGGCGCTGGCGGGGCTGAAGAAGCGGGTGGAGTCGGCCGCGAAGTAGCCCCCGCGTCCCGGCCGGGGGCGGTGCGCGACCGAGCGGAGGCGGTCACCGGCCGTCCGCGACGGTACCGTTCAGCCTCATGCGCACCATCCTGATCATGGGTCCCGGCGGCAGCGGCCGTACCACCGTCGCCGCCGCCACCGCGCTCGCCGCCGCCCGGCAGGGCACCCGCACCCTCCTCCTCGGCGTCGACCGCGAGGACACCCTCGGAGCCGCGCTCGGGGTGCCCACCGGCCCGGTGCCGGTGCGCGTCGAAGCGGACCTCACCGCCTGGCGGCCCGACCCCGCGCAGGGTTTCCGGGACGGCCTCGCCGCCCTCCAGGAGCGCGCGGCCTCCGCGCTCGACCTCCTCGGTGCCGCCCGCCTCGTGCCCGAGGAGCTCACGCCGCTGCCCGGCGCCGACGAGCTCGCCCTGCTGCGCGCCCTGCGCGACGCCGCCCTCGCCGAGGACGGTGAGCTCCACGAACTCCTCGTCGTCGACCTCCCGCCGACGCCCCGCGCCCTCGCACTGCTCGCCCTGCCCGAGGAACTCCGCCGCTACCTGCGCCGCCTGCTCCCGCCCGAGCGGCAGGCGGCCCGCGCCCTGCGCCCCGTCCTCGGCCGGCTCGCCGGCGTCCCCATGCCCGCCGAGGCGCTGTACGAGGCGGCCGCCCGCTGGGACCTGGAGCTCGCCGCCACCGAGGCCGTCCTCGCCGACCGGAACACCGCCGTACGGCTGGTCGCCGAGCCCGGCCCGGCCGGCGCCGACGCCGTCCGCGCCGCCACCCTCGGCCTCGCCCTGCGCGGACTGCGCGCCGACCTGCTGGTCGCCAACCGCGTCCTGCCCGAGGACGTCCCCGCGGACAGCTGGCTCGCCGGTCCCCTCGCCCAGCAGCGCAAGACACTGGAGGAGTGGCGGGGCGCCCACGACGTCCGCACCGTCGCCCACCTCGGACGCGACCCGCGCGGAGCGGACGACCTCGCCGCGCTCGACGCCCCGCGCGTCAACCAGGACGCCCGCCCGGTCGAGTGGCCCGTCACCGACCGGCTGGCCGAGGACGGCGTGCTCGTCTGGCACATCCCGCTGCCCGGCGCCATACGCGAGGAACTCGACCTGGTCCGCCGGGGCGACGAACTGGTCGTCACCGCCGGACCGTTCCGCCGGATCGTCCCGCTGCCGTCCGCGCTGCGCCGCTGCACCGTCGACGGGGCCGCCCTGCGGGAGGACACGCTCGCCGTGCGTTTCGCGCCGGACCCCGGGCTGTGGCCGCAGAGCCGCTGAACGCGTCGTGGACGTTCGGGTAACGTCGTAAGGACGAACCGTAGTCAGGAGTCCGTCATGAGCGAAGAGCTCCCCCCGTCCGAGGCCGCACGGCGCGACGAGGCCGACGCGGTCGGGTCGGCCGGGCCGGCCGACGAGGTGCGGGCCACCGACGCCGACGCCTGGGCGACGGCCTGCGCCGAGGACCTGGCCGCCGAGAAGGCCCGCCGCCGTGCCGAGCAGGGGCCGCCCCCCGGCTCGGCCGCCGAGGAGCTGCGCCGGCTCGTCGACACCGTCGCCGACAAGCTCTCCGGCCTCCAGGCACCGCTGCTCGGCCAGGTCGCCGGACCGGCCGCCCAGCAGGTGGTGCGACAGGTCGTCCAGCAGGCGAAGGCCGCCGTCGAACCGGTCATCGAGCGCAACCCCGACGTTTTCGACCACCTCGCCGCAGCCGGCGGCGAACTCCTCGCCGCCTACCGCTCCGCCGTCCAGAACCAGGAGCGCCGCTGGACCACCGGGGACACCGCCCCGAAGGACCCACGGGACCCCCGTGACCTGGACGAACGCGGCGACGACGGTCGCGACGAAGGCGGCGAGGGCACCGGCCCCGGCCAACGCATCGACCTGGACTGAGCCCCGTCTCGGGTACGGTTGCCCTTAGCGGGGCTCGACCGAACTGAGGGATTCATGGGACTCACCATCGGCGTCGACATCGGCGGCACGAAGATCGCGGCCGGCGTGGTCGACGAGGAAGGCAACATCCTCTCGACCTTCAAGGTGCCGACCCCCACCACGCCCGAGGCGATCGTGGACGCCATCGCCTCGGCGGTGGAGGGCGCACGCGCGGGGCACGAGATCGTCGGTGTGGGCATCGGCGCCGCCGGTTACGTCAACCGGCAGCGCTCCGAGGTCTACTTCGCGCCGAACATCGACTGGCGCAACGAGCCGCTCAAGGAGAAGGTCGAGGCCCGCACGGGGCTGCCGGTCGTCGTGGAGAACGACGCCAACGCCGCGGCCTGGGGCGAGTACAAGTTCGGCGCGGGCAAGGGCCACCGCAACGTCATCTGCATCACCCTCGGCACCGGCCTCGGCGGCGGCATCATCATCGGCAACAAGCTGCGCCGCGGCCACTTCGGCGTGGCCGCCGAGTTCGGCCACATCCGCATGGTGCCGGACGGTCTGCTGTGCGGCTGCGGCTCGCAGGGCTGCTGGGAGCAGTACGCCTCCGGCCGCGCCCTCGTCCGCTACGCCAAGCAGCGCGCCAACGCCACCCCCGAGCGCGCCGAGGTGCTGCTCGCGCTCGGCGACGGCACCCCCGACGGCATCGAGGGCAAGCACATCTCCGTGGCCGCCCGCCAGGGCTGCCCGGTCGCCGTCGACTCCTACCGGGAGCTGGCCCGCTGGGCCGGCGCCGGCCTCGCCGACCTGGCCTCGCTCTTCGACCCGTCCGCCTTCATCGTCGGCGGTGGACTCTCCGACGAGGGCGACCTGGTCCTCGACCCGATCCGCAAGTCGTACAAGCGGTGGCTGGTCGGCGGCAACTGGCGTCCGGTCGCCGACGTGATCGCCGCCCAGCTCGGCAACAAGGCCGGCCTGGTGGGCGCGGCCGACCTGGCCCGGGAGCCCGACCCGATCATGTGACGGCCGTACGGCCCTCTCGTACGACAGTGCCCGTCGGGCCCCGTCCGGGGACGGCGGGCCTCGTCGTATCTTGATCCGCATGGCAACGTCGTCCCTCCCTCCGCTTCCCAACTCCCGTACCGAAGCCGACGGTTCCGCCGTCATCCGGGTCCTCGACTACAACATCCGCTCGATGCGCGACGACACCGACGCCCTCGCCCGGGTCATCGCCGCCTGCGCCCCCGACCTCGTCCTCCTCCAGGAGGCCCCCCGCTTCTTCCGCTGGCGCAAGAAGCTCACCCGGCTCGCCGCCGCCTCCGGGCTGGTCCTCCTCTCCGGCGGCGGCACGGCCGCCGGTCCCGCGCTGCTGTGCTCGCTGCGGGCCACCGTGGAGCGCACCGAGGACGTTCTGCTCCCGCTCACCCCCGGCAGGCACCGCCGGGGACTCGCCACCGCCGTGGTGCGGGTCGGCGGGGCCCGCCTCGGTGTCGTGAGCTGTCACCTCTCGCTGGAGAGCGACGAGCGGTACGAGCAGGCGGGCCTGCTCCTCGACCGGCTCGCCGGCCTCGGCGTGGAGCACGCGGTGGTGGGCGGCGACCTGAACGAGCGCCCCGGCGGCCGCACCTTCCGGCGGCTCGGCGACGGGCTGCGGGACTGCTGGACCGCGGCGCCCTGGGGCGGCGAGTACACCTTTCCCGCCGCCGTCCCGGACCGGCGCATCGACGCGGTCTTCGTCACGGAGGGCGTCGAGGTGCTGGGCTGCGGGGTGCCGGCGGGGCTCCCGGGGGTGGCCGAGGACGACCTGAGGGCGGCCACGGACCACCTCCCGGTCCTGACCGCCCTCCGCGTACCGCCGTCGGCATCCTGAACGCGAGCCACAGCCACCGGCCGGCCGCGTCCGCCCCGCCCGGCCTGTTCCGGCGGCCCGCGGCCTGTCCCGTGGGTCCGCGTCAGCGCCCCGTCGCGCCCGGCCCGTTCCGGCGGCCTGTCGTGGGCTGCCCGGTGCGGTCCGCGTCAGCGCCCCGCCGCGGTCCGTCGCGCCTGGTCCGCGTCAGCGCCCCGCCGCGGTCCGTCGCGCCTGGTCCGCGTCAGCGCCCCGCCGCGGTCCGTCGCGCCTGGTCCGCCCGGTGGACCACCCGGCGGCCCGCCCGCCGGTTCCGGCGGTCTGTCCGGCTCGTCCCGGTGGTCCGGGTGCGGCGGCCCGGCCCGGTGGTCCCGGCCGTCCCGCCCGCTCTAGACCACCGCGCCCCGTCCCGGATCGTCGTCGTCCTCGTCACCCGTCCGCATCCGCATGACCAGCGTGGCGAAACCGCCGAGGAAACCGCCGATGCTCGCGGTCGTCAGCCACCAGGTCATCTCCCAGCCGAGCACCACGGCCAGCAGGAGCAGCACGGGGCCGCCGAGCACGCCCAGCCAGGCGAACTTCGCGGTGGTGTCCGACTCGGGCAGCGGGGGCGGCTCGGGCGGTACGAAATGGCCCTCGTCGTCCTCGTCGAGATCGTCGTCCGCCGGTTCGGCCAGGGTGTGGTCGCGCGGGCCGACACCGGGAGCGAACGCCACGGAGCTGCCCAGCGGGCGGGCCGAGGCCGGCCGGTCCGCCTCGGGCTTCTCGTCGTTCGTCTCCGGCTCCAGGAGCGCCAGGTCCTCCACCGACTTGAACGGCTTCGCACCCGGCGGGTCCGGCGGCTCGTCCCCGTACCCGGCGACGATCGCGGCCCAGGCAGCGTCCTCGTCGAAGGGCACGCTCTGCTCGGGCCCGCGGTCCTCCCCGCGCTCCCGGCCCTCGCGGTGCTCCCGCTCCTCGCGGTCCTCGCGGTCGGAGTCGTGCTCAGCCACCTGCGGCCGTCCCTTCCTTGCCGAGACCGGGCTCCGGCTCCGTGACGGAACCGGGCGCGAGCCGGCCGATGAACGCGACGCTCTCCGCGAAGATCCGGTCCGCGTCATGGTCCAACGTCGCCACGTGGTAGCTGTGTTCCAGGAGGATCTCCGTCACGTCCGTGGACGACACCCGGCCGAGGATACGGGCCGAGTCGGCCGGCGGCACCACATGGTCCTGGGGGCTGCGCAGCAGCAACAGCGGTTGCGTGACCTGCGGCAGATCGCCGTCGGCGAGACGGAAGAAGGCGCGCAGCGAATGGGCCGCGTGCAGCGGCACCCGGTCGTACCCGAGCTCCGTGGCGAGCGGTTCGGCTATGTCGCTGGCGATGCCCTTCGTCGCGGGCACGAGGTGACGCAGGACCGGGAGGGCGTGCTGGGCCACGCCGTGCATGCGGTTCGCCGGGTTGACGACCATGACGCCCGAGACCGCCTCCCCGTGCCTGGCCGCGAGCCGCAGCGCCAGCGCGCCGCCCATGGACAGGCCCGCCACGAAGACGCGCGCGCAACGGTCCCGCAGGGCGCGCAGCTCGCGGTCCACCTCCGCGTACCAGTCCTGCCAGCCGGTGACCTGCATGTCCTGCCAGCGGGTGCCGTGCCCGGGCAGCAGCGGCAGCGCCACGGTCAGACCGCGCGCGGCGAGGTACCGCGCCCAGGGGCGCAGCGACTGCGGGGAACCGGTGAAGCCGTGACAGAGGAGGACGCCGACCTCCCCGCCCTCGTGGCGGAACGGCTCGGCTCCGGGCAGGACCGGCACGTCTCGGTCTCCTGTCGTCAGGGGGCCGGCACAGCCGGCACGGGGGTGCGGTACTTGCGGGTACTTCACCGTACGCGACCGCACTGGCACCGACCAGGGCCGTCGGGGCCATTGACGGTGCTCCGGGATAAGGTCTGACCCACAGACACAGGAGGCACTCGGTTGTTGTACGGCGCGATGAAGGTCACCGTCGGGGGTTCGCTGAAGCTCGCCTTCCGGCCCTGGGTGGAGGGCCTGGAGCACATACCGGCCGAGGGCCCCGCCATTCTGGCGAGCAACCACCTGTCGTTCTCCGACTCGTTCTTCCTGCCCGCGGTCCTCGACCGCAAGGTCACCTTCATCGCGAAGGCCGAGTACTTCAACACACCCGGGGTCAAGGGCCGGCTCACCGCCGCGTTCTTCAAGGGCGTCGGCCAGCTCCCGGTGGACCGCTCGGGGGTGCGGGGCGCGGGGGAGGCCGCCATCAAGAGCGGCATAGAGGTCCTGGAGCGCGGCGAGCTGTTCGGCATCTACCCCGAGGGCACCCGGTCCCCGGACGGCCGGCTCTACCGGGGCAAGCCCGGCGGCCTCGCGCGCGTGGCGCTCGCCACCGGCGCGCCCGTCATCCCGGTCGCCATGATCGACACCGAGAAGATCCAGCCGCCCGGCAAGGTGATGCCGAAGCTGATGCGGCCCGGCATCCGCATCGGCAGGCCGCTGGACTTCACCCGCTACCAGGGCATGGAGCACGACCGCTTCGTGCTCCGCGCGGTGACCGACGAGGTCATGTACGAGATCATGAAGCTCTCCGGCCAGGAGTACGTCGACATGTACGCGACCGCCATGAAGCGGCAGCTCGCGGAGGAGGCGAAGGCCGAGAAGGAGGCGGGCAAGGCGGCGAAGGCCGCGCTCGCGCAGGCGGAGAAGGAACAGTCGGCCAAGGAGAAGGCGGCGGCCGAGCAGGAGGCGGCCGGCGACCGCTAGGGGCGGACACGGGCAGGACGTACGGGCCGGGGACGGGGGACATGGCCAGGCGCGAGAGAGTCATGAGGATGTCGGTCGAGCAGCCGCTGTGGCGCGCGCTCGCCGGCTACCGCGTGCTCACCATGCTGTACGCGATCGGCTTCTTCGCCACCGCGTACTCCGGCTTCACCCGCCCCTGGCTGGCCGTCGCCTACTACGCCGTCCTCTTCGTCTGGACCCTGGCCACCCTCCCCAAGGTCGCGGGCGCGGCGCACTGCACCAAGCGGTTCCTCACCGCCGACCTCACCATCGCGCTCACCGGCATCCTGCTCACCCCGTTCGCCGACGCCCACGAGCGGGTCGTGAACGGCGGCCCGACCCTGCCGTCGATATGGACCGCCGGCTCCGTCCTGGCCTTCGCCGTCAAGGGCGGCTGGCGCTGGGCGGCCGTCGCCTCCACCCTCGTCGCCGTCGCCAACCTGGTCGAACGCGGCACCCCGGCCCGCGACACCGTCCACAACGTCGTCCTCGTCTGGGTCGCCTCCATCGCCATCGGCTACGTCGTCGAGGTCGCCCGCGCCTCCGAGCGCACCCTCGCCCGCGCCCTGGAGATCGAGGCGGCGACCAGGGAGCGGGAGCGGCTCGCCCGCGACATCCACGACAGCGTGCTCCAGGTGCTGGCGATGGTGCAGCGGCGCGGCGCCGTCATCGGCGGCGAGGCCGCCGAGCTGGGCCGGATGGCCGGTGAGCAGGAGGTGGCGCTGCGCACCCTGGTCTCCGGCGGTCTGGTGCCCGTGTCCCGTGTCTCGGAGGACGCCGCCGAGGGCGCGCTCGTACGGGCGGTGGAGGAGCCGGAGGCGGACGGTCCGGACGGTCCCGTCGACCTGCGCGCCCTGCTCGCCCCGTACGCCGGATCGCTCGTGAACCTCGCCGAGCCGGGCGCGCCGGTCCTGCTCGCCCCGGCCGCGGCACGGGAGCTGGCGGCCGCCGTGGGGGCCGCCCTGGACAACGTCCGCAGGCACGTGGGCGAGGACGCGCGCGCGTGGATCCTGGTCGAGGACGAGCCGGACGAGGTGATCGTCACCGTTCGGGACGAAGGGCCCGGCATCCCCGAGGGGCGGCTCGCCGAGGCCGAGGGCGAGGGGCGGCTCGGGGTGGCCCTGTCGATCCGGGGCCGGCTGCGTGACCTCGGCGGCACGGCGGAGCTGATCTCCGTGCCGGGGCAGGGCACCGAGGTCGAACTGAGGGCACCGAAGGAAGCCGGCGGCGCCGCCGCACCGGGGAGGACAGCGGACCATGAGTGAACGACAGCACCCGATCAAGGTCATGGTGGTCGACGACCACCCGATGTGGCGGGACGCCGTCGCCCGGGACCTGGCCGAGTCCGGCTTCGACGTGGTCGCCACCGCCGGGGACGGCGACCAGGCGGTGCGCCGCGCCCGGGCCGTCGCGCCCGACGTCCTCGTGCTCGACCTCAACCTGCCCGGCAAGCCCGGTGTCCAGGTCTGCAAGGAGGTCGTCGGCGCCGACCCGAAGCTGCGCGTCCTCGTGCTCTCCGCGAGCGGGGAGCACGCCGACGTGCTGGAGGCGGTGAAGTCCGGCGCGACCGGATACCTGCTGAAGTCGGCGTCCACCGAGGAACTGCAGGACGCGGTGCGCCGCACGGCCGTCGGCGACCCCGTCTTCACCCCCGGCCTGGCCGGGCTGGTCCTCGGCGAGTACCGCCGCCTGGCCTCCGAACCGGCCCCCGCCGCGGACACCGGCGAGCCCGGGGCGCCGCGGCTCACCGACCGCGAGACCGAGGTGCTGCGCCTGGTCGCCAAGGGCCTGAGCTACAAGCAGATCGCCGAACGCCTCGTCATCTCCCACCGCACCGTGCAGAACCACGTCCAGAACACCCTGGGCAAGCTCCAGCTGCACAACCGCGTGGAACTCGTGCGGTACGCGATAGAACGCGGACTCGACGACGAGTAGGAGCAGGTGACGAGCGGGGGCAGCAGACGGGCGGGAGCAGCAGACGACCGGGAGCCACCGCCCGCCGGCTGACCGGCGGCTCCGGGCGCGGCGCCGTATATTCGGCCCGGAGCCCAGCAGAACGGGAGCGGTCATGGAAATCCTGGCCTTCGGTGTCCAGGCCGACGAGAAGCCCCTGATCGAGCAGGCCTTCCACGGCCACGACGAGATCCGCTGCCTGGACGTCTTCCTCAACGAGGACACCGCGCCCATCGCGGCCGGTCACGAGATCGTCTCCACGTCCGTCAACGCCGACCTCGGCGCACCCGTCCTGGAGATCCTCGCGGCCGGTGGCACCCGGATGGTGGCCCAGCGTTCCACCGGCTTCAACAACATCGACCTCGACACCGCCGGGCGACTGGGCATGACCGTCGCCCGGGTGTCGTACTACTCCCCCCACTCCGTCGCCGAGTTCGCCTGGGCCCTCGCCCTGGCCGTCGACCGACGGATCGTGCGGGCCGCCAACCGCACCCGCGACTTCGACTTCCGCCTCCAGGGCCTGATGGGCCGGGACATGCACGGCCGCACCGCCGGTGTCCTCGGCACCGGCAAGATCGGCGAGGCCTTCGCCCGGATCGCCCACGGCTTCGGCATGCGGCTGCTCGGCTGGGACGTCGCCGAGAACCCCGCCTGCATGGAACTCGGCATGCGCTACGTGACCAAGGACGAGCTGCTCGCCGCCTCCGACCTGATCACCCTGCACGTCCCGCTGTTGCCCGAGACCCGGCACCTGATCGACGCGACCGCGCTGAAGTCGATGCGGGACGACGCGATCCTGGTCAACTCCAGCCGCGGCGGCCTGATCGACACCACCGCGCTGGTCGGAGAGCTGCGCGCGGGCCGGTTCACGGGCGTGGGCCTGGACGTGTACGAGGCGGAGGCGGGCCTGTTCTTCCTCGACCGGTCCCTGGAGGCCGTCGAGGACGACACCCTGGCCCGCCTCGTCACCTTCCCGAACGTCCTGGTGACCTCCCACCAGGCGTACTTCACCGAGGACGCCGTCGGCCAGATCGTCGACGCCACGGTGCGCAACGTCCTCGACTACCGGGAGGGCCGCCGCTCGGAGAACGTGCTGGTGCCGCGGAGCTGACCGGCCAGTTCCCGCACGATCGCCGCGCCGTTCAGCGTCAGCACCGACTCGGGGTGGAACTGCACCCCGGCGATGCGGGGGCCGCGCAGCGCGTGCACCTCACCGTTCGCGGCACGGCTCACCTCGATGCCGTGCGCGGCCAGCTCACGGGCCGCCTCGTCGTCGCACCGCGCGGTGAAGCTGTTGTAGAAGCCGACGGTCTCACGCCGCCCGAACAGGTCGATCTCCGTCTGCGCCCCCTGGTACGGCACCTCCTTGCGGACGATGTCCAGCCCCAGCTCCGCCGCGATCAGCTCGTGCCCCAGGCAGACGCCGAGGACGCCGTGCCGGTGCTCCCGGATCACGTCGGCGGCCAGGGCGCGCAGGAAGCGCATCTTGGGGTCGGCCGGGTCGCCGGGGTCGCCGGGGCCGGGGCCCAGCACCACCGGCCCCTCGTGCCCCAGCACCGTCCCGCGCAGCCCCGGCTCGTCGTACCGGCGCACGCTCACCGCCAGCCCCGACGAACGCAGGACGTGCGCCAGCATCGCCGTGAAGGTGTCCTCGCCGTCGACGACCAGGGCGTGCCCCTCCAGCACGTCCGACGGCTCCTGCATCCGCAGCCAGAACGGCGCCAGCGAGGCGCGGCGCCCGTCCAGCGCCGCCCGCACCCGGGGGTCGTCGGCCAGGCGCGGCCGCGTCGTCTCCGCACGCGGCCGGGACGGACGGACGCCCAGCGCGGCCAGCACCCCGGCCGCCTTGGCGTGGGTCTCGGCGACCTCGCCCGCCGGGTCCGAGCCCCGCACCAGCGTGGCGCCGACCGGCACCCGCAGCCTGCCGTCCGCGTCGATGTCGGCGGTACGGATGAGGATGGGCGAGTCGAGGGTCTGGGCGCCGCCCGCGTCCCGCCCGAGCAGCGCCAGCGCTCCCGCGTAGTAGCCGCGCCCCCCGGCCTCGTGCCGCTCGATGACCCGGCAGGCGTTCTGCACCGGTGAGCCGGTGACCGTCGCCGCGAACATGGTCTCCCTCAGCACCTCCCGCACGTCCAGCGAGGAACGGCCGCGCAGCTCGTACTCGGTGTGCGCGAGGTGCGCCATCTCCTTCAGCCGCGGCCCGACGACCACGCCGCCCATGTCGCCGACGGTGCACATCATCTTGAGTTCCTCGTCGACCACCATCGACAGCTCCTCGACCTCCTTGCCGTCGGCGAGGAAGCGGAGCAGGTGCTCGGGCGTCGGCCCCTCGGCCGGATAGCGGTACGTCCCGCTGATCGGGTTCATGACGACCGTGCCGCCCGCCCGTCTCCCACCACCGCCCTCGACCGGGAGCGCTGCGCGGTCGCCCCTTCCGCCGGACATCCGCACGTGCACCTCGGGGCTGGCGCCGACCAGCGTCCGGTCCCCGGTGTGCACGACGAACGTCCAGTACGCGCCCCGCTCGCCCTCCAGCAGCCGCCGGAACAGCCCCAGCGCGTCGGCCCGCCCGAAACCCGGGATCCGGCCCTCGTACGTCCTGCGGATCACGAAGTTGGCGCCCTCGCCGCGCCCGATCTCCTCGCGCAGCACGCGCCCGACGATCCGCGCGTACTCCTCGTCGTCGACGTCGAAGCCTCCGCCCTCGACGCGGACCTCATGGGCGGGGAGCTGCTCCAGGGCCTCGGCGAGCGGGATGTCGAACCGCTCCTCGGGGGTCAGCACCAGCAGCGGCGTGCCGTCGTCGCGCACGTCGAAGCCGCGCTCGCGGATCTGCCGGAAGGGGACGAGCGCCAGCCCCTCGTCGGGCAGGTCGGCGAGCCGGTCGTGTTCCGTCACCGGGCCGAGCAGCAGCTCCACGGTGTCCGCGTCCCCGGTGGAGAGGCCCGGGGTGCGGCGGCGGAGCAGGGCGAACGGGCGGGGGTCGGCCGTCAGGGCGCGCAGGTCGAACTGTGGCATGGGTCCGTGTCCTTCTCGGTCTCTCGGGTGAGAGGGACGGCCCCTGGTCGCGAAACACCGAAGGCCGCCCCTCGGGCGGCCTTCGCGGAGTCTTGCGTCACGCGCAGTCAGTGGGCCGCCGGATGAGCGGTCCACCACCAGTTCTGGATCGAGTGCGCGAACATGCCGCCGACCCTAGCGCATCCGTCCGCGGCACCGCAGCACGTCCCGGAGTGCGGGACGGCCGCGGCGCCACGGGCGGTGCGACACGTCGGGCGGCCGGCGGGCGCGTCAGATGATCATGTTGAACATGTTCCAGCCGCTGCCCACCCGGGCGCGGGCCCCGAAGGGCGTGGAGGCGTTGCCGGTGCCCTGGTAGAACCAGAGCACGCCGTCCTTGTCGCGGGCGATCAGGTCCGGCACACCGTCCCGGTTCAGGTCGCTCGGGCCGGTGAGCACGGTGTAGACGGACCAGCCGCCGCCGACCCGGGTACGGCCCTCGAACGGCGCCGTGGCCTTGCCGGTGCCCCGGTAGAACCAGAGCACACCGCTCGTGTCGCGGGCGATGAGGTCCGCCCTGCCGTCGCCCGTGAGGTCGCCGGTGTCGGTCAGGGCGTTGTAGGCGCTCCAGCCGGCGCCGATCCTGGTGCGGGCCTGGAAGGGGACGGAGGGGGTGCCGGTGCCCTGGTAGAGCCAGAGCACGCCGCTCTTGTCGCGGGCGATGAGGTCCGCCCTGCCGTCGCCCGTGAGGTCCCGGGCGCCGGTGATGGTGTCGTACACGGACCAGCCGGCGCCGACCTTGACGCGGGTCTTGAACGGAGCGGAGATGTTGCCGCTGCCCGGGTAGTACCAGAGCACGCCGCTCGTGTCGCGGGCCACCATGTCACCGGTGCCGTTCGCGCGCAGTGCCGTCAGGGTCGTCACCACGTTGTAGCCGTTCCAGCCGCTGCCGACGCGGAAGCGGCTGAAGAACGGGGCGGAGGCGCTGCCGGTGCCCTGGTACTGCCACAGCACACCCGACGCGTCCCGGCCGAGGATGTCGTAGCGGTCGGTGCCCGGGTCGGGCGTGGTGCCGTTGACCACCTGGACGTCCGAGGTGCGGACCCAGGCCAGCCGGTGGTTGAAGCGGATCGGGTAGAAGGTGTTGCTGCCCACGACCACCGCGCGGCTGCCCGCGCCGGAGCCGTCGAAGGTGCCGCTGTTGTAGTACGAGCCCTTCGTGGCCTCGCCCGCCAGCGCGTACTTCTGCCCGGACAGGACGCCGTACTTGGTCAGCGACTCGTTGTTCCTGCTCTGGACCGGCACTCCGGTGCCCGCGTACGCGGCGTCGTCGGGGTAGGTGCGCCCGTACACCGGGACCGAGGTGGCACCCGCCTTGGGCGTGATCACGGCAGGCGTGCCGACGGGGGTGGCGAACTGGCCGCCCGGGTTGTGGAACCAGGCCTTCTTGCCGCCGTACCAGATGGCGGTCCAGTCCGTGCGCGCCTCGGCGACGACGTACTCGCCGCCGGCCAGGACCTTGTTGCCCCAGTTCCAGCCCTCGGTCCAGGTCTGGGTGCCGAGGTACGGGTCGGTGAGGGTCGCCGAGCTGGTGGACGGCGAGGAGTACAGGTAGGTGAAGTTCGCCGGCTGCTTGGCGACCGCGGAGCCGGCGTTGGTGATCTTCGGCTGGTTCGCCGTGGTGAACGGCGGCACGACGCGGATCACCTGACCGGCCTTGTACGGGCCGCCCGCGCCCTCGGCGCCCGTCGGGGCGCCCAGCAGCTTCATGTAGTGGTTCCAGTCCCAGAACGGGCCCGGGTCCCAGTGCTGGGACTTGACCTTGTCGTCGAGGACGCCGGGGACCTCGTCGTGGCCGATGATGTGCTCACGGTCCAGCGGGATGTCGTACTTGCCGGCCAGGTACTTGACCAGCGCGGCCGAGGACTCGTACTGCGGCTCGGTGTACCAGCTGCCGTCCTTGATCGCGTATCCCTCGTGCTCGATGCCGATCGAGTGCATGTTGAGGGTCTTGTTGCCGGCGTGCCAGGCCTCGTTCTTGTTCTCGACCATCTGGGTGACCAGACCGTCGGAGGCGCGGATCAGGTAGTGGGCGCTGGCGTACGACGCGGAGCTCTGGAAGACGCCCAGCGCGCTGCTGTAGCTGCCCTCGGTGTCGTGCAGCAGGATCGAGTCGATCTCGTGACCGGCCGCGGGGCGACTGGCGACGCCGTAGTTGCCCCAGTCGTCCGGGCCGCCGTTCTGCTTGTAGGCCGCGGGCCGGAAGTCGCAGTTCAGACCGGACGGGCAGTCGGGGGCCGGGGCCGCGGAGGCCGCGGCGAGCTCCAGCTCCGCCTTCCTGTCCGGCTTCACCGCCGGGTCGGCCGGCAGCGTGAGCGACTGGCCGTCCGCGGTGACGCGCCGCTCACCGGTCCTGATCGACTCGTACACGCGCTTCGCGAAGAGCTCGGCGCCCTTGCGGTCCGTGGCCTGGCTCGCGCGGGCCACGGCCGGGTACCACGCGCCGGGGTCCTCGGACAGCGAGCCGGTGGCGTCCTTCTGGTACTTGGCGAGCAGCGCGGCCCCCGCCCGTATGCTCTCCCCGGCGTCGGTGCGCACCTTCTCGGCGGACGCGTCGATGAGGCGGGCCGCCTCGTCGAGGGTGTGCAGCCGCGGGTCGCTGGTGTCGACGGGCTCCTCACGGAGGCTCTTCAGCGCCTTCTCGGCGTCGAAGTGCTTCTCGACGGCCGGGTCGCCACTGCGGTTCATGTGCTCGAGCTGGTGCTCACGCTCGTCGGCGCCGCCCCTGCCGTGCTCCAGGCCGGCGGGGTCGACGTCCGTGAGCCCCATGACGTTGTACGCGCCGGTGGTGCTCGGCAGCCCGTCGTGGTCCTCCCAGCGTGTCTGCCGGTACGAGACCGCCATCAGCACGCTCTGCGGGACGTCGAACTCCTCGGCGGCCTGCTCGAACTCCGTCTGCAGCCGGGCGCCGGGTGCGCCGGCCACCGTGGTGCCGTCCGCGCCGCCGATGAGGCCGGGCGAGGCCACGGCCAGCGTGCCGGCCGTGGCGGCGGCGGCCACGACCGAGGCCACACCGTAGATGAGCAGTCTCTTCTTCTTGCGGTCTCTGCGGTGATCAGCGCTCAAAGTCCCACCCCTGGTTCGCGCTCTCGGCGCTCGGTCTCTGTGTGAGTTGTCTGTGTTCAAACATCAAAGGCGCGTGAGGTTACCAACCTCGGACCCGGGGGCGGCGCCGGGGGTGTCTCACCTGTCGAGCCGCGCGAAAACCGCGTGACGGGACCCCGTAGTGTGGAGGGGTGACCGTGAACGCTAAGACCAGCCCGAGCGCTGGCAACACCTGGCGAGACCTGCCCGCGGCGCAGCAGCCCGAGTACCCCGACACCGAGGCTCTGCGCGCAGTGATCGCGGACCTCGAGTCGTATCCGCCCCTCGTCTTCGCGGGCGAGTGCGACCAGCTGCGCGCCCGGATGGCGGCCGTCGCCAAGGGAGAGGCGTTCCTCCTCCAGGGCGGCGACTGCGCCGAGGCCTTCGACGCGGTGTCCGCGGACCACATCCGCAACAAGCTCAAGACGCTGCTCCAGATGGGCGCCGTCCTCACGTACGCCGCCTCCGTGCCCGTGGTGAAGGTGGGCCGGATCGCCGGCCAGTACTCCAAGCCGCGCTCCAAGCCGACCGAGACCCGCGACGGCGTGACCCTGCCGACCTACCGCGGCGACTCCGTCAACGGCTTCGCCTTCACCGAAGAGGCGCGGATCCCGGACCCCGAGCGGCTCAAGCGCATGTACCACGCCTCGGCCTCCACGCTGAACCTGGTGCGCGCCTTCACCACCGGCGGCTACGCCGACCTGCGCCAGGTGCACGCCTGGAACCAGGACTTCGTGAAGTCCTCCCCGTCCGGTCAGCGCTACGAGCAGCTCGCCCGGGAGATCGACAACGCGCTGAACTTCATGCGGGCCTGCGGCACCGACCCGGAGGAGTTCAAGACCGTCGAGTTCTTCTCCTCGCACGAGGCGCTGCTGCTCGACTACGAGTCGGCGCTCACCCGCGTCGACTCGCGCACCGGGCAGCTGTACGACGTCTCCGCGCACATGGTGTGGATCGGTGAGCGCACCCGGCAGCTGGACCACGCGCACATCGAGTTCGCCTCGCGGATCCGCAACCCGATCGGCATCAAGCTCGGCCCGTCGACCACGGCCGAGGAGGCGCTTCAGTACATCGAGCGCCTGGACCCGGAGCGCGAGCCGGGCCGGCTGACCTTCATCGTCCGCATGGGCGCGGACAAGATCCGCGACAAGCTCCCCGAGCTGGTCGAGAAGGTCACCGCCTCCGGTGCCACCGTCGCCTGGATCACCGACCCGATGCACGGCAACACGTACGAGGCGGCCTCCGGTCACAAGACCCGCCGCTTCGACGACGTGCTCGACGAGGTCAAGGGCTTCTTCGAGGTCCACAAGTCGCTCGGCACCCACCCCGGCGGCATCCACGTGGAGCTGACCGGTGACGACGTCACCGAGTGCGTGGGCGGCGGCGACGAGATCTTCGTCGACGACCTGCACCAGCGCTACGAGACGGCCTGCGACCCGCGGCTCAACCGCAGCCAGTCGCTCGACCTGGCGTTCCTGGTGGCGGAGATGTACCGGGACCAGTGACGGACCGGTGACGGTTAGCCCCACCCGGGGCGACAGCACACGGAATGGGGCGCGGGTCACACACGATCCGCGCCCCCACCGCTTTTACCGGCCTGGCGCGATGGGTAAGGTTAGGTTTGCCTCACCGACCAGTCGGGCCCTCCGGTCGTCGGTACGGCACGACCCTGTACTCCGCCCGGGAGGTGAACCGCGTGTTCGTCTGCAGCTGCTTCGGTGTCACCGAGGAACAGGTGAGGAACCACGCGGAAGCCGGCGCCTGCACGCCTCGGCAGATCGCGTCCGCCTGCAAGGCCGGCACCGACTGCGGCGGCTGCGTACGGCGCATCCAGGCGCTGCTCGGCCGCGGCGCCTGCCCCCGCCGGCAGCTCGCCGACCAGGGCGCACCGGTCCTCTCGGAGCTTCCCGAAGCCGCCTAGGTCGCGCCGCGGGCCCTACAGGGAGCCCGGCCCCGAGGAGTCCGGCTGGCTCTGCTCGATGACCGTCGACAGGTAGAGCGACTCGCCCAGCTTCTCGATCAGCTCCAGCTGGGTGTCCAGGTAGTCGATGTGGTGCTCCTCGTCGGCGAGGATCGCCTCGAAGACGTTGGCCGACGTGATGTCGTGCTTGGCCCGCATCACCTCGATGCCCCGGCGCAGCCGGTCGATCGCCTCGACCTCGATCTCCCGGTCCGCCTGGAACATCTCGGTCACGCTCTGCCCGACCCGCACGTGGAAGAGCCGCTGGTAGTTGGGCAGGCCGTCCAGGAGCAGGATGCGGTCGGTGAGCACCTCGGCGTGGCGCATCTCGTCGAAGGACTCCGCGCGCGTGTACTTCGCGAGCTTGGTCCAGCCCTTGTGGTCCTGCAGCTTCGCGTGCAGGAAGTACTGGTTGATCGCCGTGAGCTCGGCGGTGAGCTGTTCGTTGAGGAATTCGATGACCTCGGGGTCGCCCTGCATCGCGTGAAGCTCCTTCGAACGGGAACTGGCGTGTTGCGCCGCATGATTGCACCGGCATCGATGATCGTCCAGTAAGTCTTGACTTAGTAAGTAAGTACAGACTCAGTCGATATTGCCCCTGTTTGTCGCCGTTCCCCCCGCTGTGCGCGATCCCGGTCATGGGCATCGGTCCGGGTCTGTCAGGATGGAGGCATGGGTCAGCCGGTGGGACACGAATCGGGAGAAGGCGGTTCGCAAGGAGCGTCGTCCTTCGAGCTCCCGCCGGGGCAGCGACTCCAGCGCGGCTGGCCGGTCACGCACTATGGGCCGGTCCCCAAGTTCCGCCCGGAGCGGTGGGAGTTCCGCGTCTTCGGCGCCACCGCCGACGGTGAGAAGCACGGCTGGACCCACGACGAGTTCACCGCTCTGCCGTACACCACGGTCGTCGCCGACCTGCACTGCGTCACCAAGTTCAGCATGCTCGGATCCGAGTGGGGCGGCGTCCCGGCCGCCGCGATCCTGGACCTCGCGCCGCCCGCGCCCGCCGTCACCCATGTGATGGTGTGGGCGGAGTACGGGTTCAGCTCCAACCTCCGGCTGTCCGACTTCGCCGCCGAGCGCACCCTCTTCGCCACCCACAAGGACGGCGAGCTGCTCACCGCCGAGCACGGCTTCCCGCTCCGGCTGGTCGTACCGCACCTGTATGCCTGGAAGGGCCCGAAGTGGGTCCGCGGCATCGAGTACATGACCGCCGACCGCCGCGGCTTCTGGGAGGAGCGCGGCTACCACAACATCGGCGACCCGTGGCGGGAGCAGCGCTACTCCTACCAGGAGGAGCCCGGGGACGGCCCCGAGCTCTGACGCTCCCGCCGCGCGGCCCGCGGCGGTCAGCCGTCGCGCAGGCTCTCGTCGCGCAGTCTCTTCAGCCGCTCCACGTCCGCCGCGTGCCCCTCCTTGCCACCCGGCGTCTCGATGACCAGCGGCACGCCCTCGGTCGCCGGGTGGGTCATCAGTGCCCGGAACGGGTCCTCACCGATGTGACCGGCGCCGATGTTCTCGTGCCGGTCCTTGTGCGCGCCGGCCACGTCCTTGGAGTCGTTGGCGTGGATCAGCTTCAGCCGGCCCTCACCGACCGTGTCCACCAGCAGGTCCAGCGTCCGGTGCATCCCGGACGGCCCCGTCAGGTCGTGCCCCGCCGCGAAGACGTGGCAGGTGTCCAGGCACACGCCCAGCTTCGGGTGGGCGTCCAGCGCCTCGAAGTACGGGCCGAAGTCCCAGGTCCGGGAGCACAGGGAGGCGCCCTGGCCGGCGGTCGACTCCAGCAGCAGGTACGGGTCGTCGTCATGGGTGAGCTCGTCCAGCAGCGGCAGCATGAACTCCCGTACCTGCTTCAGCGCCACCGACCGGTCGCGTCCGCCGGTCGCGCTGCCGGTGTGCACGACCACGCCGAGCGCCCCGATCTCCCGCCCGCGCCGCAGCGAGTGCCGCAGCGAGTCCACCGACCGCTCCACCGTCGCCTCGGTGTGGGAGCCGAAGTTGATCAGGTAGGGGGCGTGCACGTAGGCGGGGACGGACCCGGCCGCGCAGGCCTCCCGGAACGCCTCGTCCTGCTTCGGGCTGCCGGCCGGCGTGGCCCAGCCGCGCGGGTTGGCGACGAAGACCTGCACGGCCTCCGCCTTCAGCTCACGGGCGTAGGAGAGGCCGACGGAGTGCAGGCCGCCGGCCACGGGGACGTGGCCGCCGACAGGGTTGCGGCTGATCGGGGGGACGGGCGCGGGTACGGCGGTGCGGGAGGGGGCGGACTGCTGACTGTTCACCCGTTCAGGGTGTCATGGGCCCTCACCCGTCCGGACCGTGTCCCTGGTCACCCCGGTGTCGTCCGGTCCGGGTCACCCGGTGGTCGTCTCGTCCGGGGCACCCGGTGATCGCCCCGTCCGGATCACCGGATGGTTATCTTGACGGTGGACCCCTTGGGGGCCGTGTCCCCGCCGTCCACGGACTGGTCCTTCACGGTGTCGCCGAACAGCCCGAGCAGACCGCGGTCCTCGTCCACCTGGAAACCGGCGTCCTCCAGCTTCCGCACGGCGTCGTCCACGCTGTCGCCGACCACGTCCGGGACCTCGATCATCTCGGGGCCCTTGGACACCGTGAGCGTCACCGTGTCGCCCTCGGCGGCCCGGCTGCCGGGGGCGGGCGTCTGCCGGGCGACCTCACCCCGGTCGTACTCGGAGTTCACCTGCCCGGTGGCGACCTCCACCTTCAGGCCGGCCTCCGTCAGCTCGGCCCTCGCGTCGGCCAGGTCGTCGCCCGTGACGTCCGGGACGTCCACCGGGCTGCCCTTGCTGACGACCAGGGCGACCGCCGAGCCCGCGCGCACCGTGGTGCCCGTCCGGGGCTTCGTCGAGATCACGAAACCCCGGGGCACCTCGTCGCTGAACGCCCGGGTCACCATGCCCGGCTCCAGTCCCTCGTCCTTCAGCACGGTCCGCGCCCGGTCCAGCCTGTAGCCGCGCACGTCCGGCAGCTTGACGGTCGCGGGGCCGTCGGAGACCGTGAACGACACGGAGTCGTGCTTGCGGATACGCGTGCCCACCCCGGGGTCGGAGCTGATGACCTTGCCACGCTCCACGGTCTCGCTGTGGGCGTGGCGCACCGTGCCGACGTCCAGTCCGGCGTCCTCCAGCCGGTCGCGGGCCTGCGCCTCGGTCCGGGACAGCAGGGGCGGCACCTTGGTGAACTGGCCGGAATTGATGTACCAGACGCCCGTGCCGACGCCGAGCACCAGCAGCACGGCCACGACGATCGCCAGCGGACGGCGCCGCAGCTCCGGCCGCAGGCGCCGGGGCGGGGCCGGCGGGGGAGCCCCCAGCCGGCTGGTGTGCTGGACCCCGTCGGCCGGGACACCGTCCTCGTCCTCGCCGACGGGCAGGGGCCGGGGCAGGGTCAGCGCGCGCGGGATCACACTGGTGCGGTCCTCGGCGTTGTCGTGCTCCGCGGTGAGTGCCTGCGGCGGCATCGCGTCCAACTGGTCGGCGCTCAGCGCCCCGCGCGTCCGGCGGGCCTGCGCGAGCAGTGCCACGGCGTCGTGCGGACGGACCTCCGGTGTGCGCGCGGTCGCCGAGGCGACCAGCTCGTCCAGCTCGTACGGCATCCCCGGCACGGCCGCCGACGGCGGCGGCACGTCCTCGTGGAGGTGCTTGTAGAGCACCTGGGCGGGGGAGTCCCCCTCGTGCGGCTTGCCGCCGGTCAGCATCTCGTACAGCACGACCCCGCACGCGTAGACGTCGACCCGCGGGTCGGCCGTGCCGTGCTCGATCTGCTCGGGCGCCAGGTAGGAGACGGTGCCGAGGACGGCCCCGGTGGTGCTGGTGACCGTGTCCACGGCCCGGACCAGCCCGAAGTCGGCCACCTTGACCCGGCCGTCGTCCCCTATCAGGACGTTCTCCGGCTTCATGTCCCGGTGCACGAACCCGGCCCGGTGCGCGGCGCCGAGCGCGGCCAGCACCGGCTCCAGGATGTCCAGCGCGGCCCGCGGCTGGAGCGCCCCGCGCTCGCGGAGGACGTCGCGCAGGGTGCAGCCGGCGATGTACTCCATCGCCAGGTAGACGTACGCCCCCTCGGCCCCCTGGTCGAAGACCTGCACGACGTTGGGGTGGTCGAGCCGGGCCACCGACTTCGCCTCGCGGATGAACCGCTCGACGAAGGTGGCGTCGGTGGCGAGCGCCGGGTGCATCACCTTCAGCGCGAGCACGCGGTCCAGGCGGGTGTCCACGGCCCGGTAGACCGTGGCCATGCCGCCGACCGCGATCCGCGCCTCGACGCGGTACCGGCCGTCGAGCAGCTGCCCGACGAGAGGGTCCTGAAGGGTCGTGTCCACGCAGGCGAGTCTACGAGCCGCCACGGACATCCGACGTCACAGCCGGAAACCGCACCGGTCCTGCAGCGGACCTGTGACGCTTCCCACGAACGGTCGGCCGCCGACGGCGAGGAACCCCACGGGCGAGGCCCCCCTCCCGCCCGACCGGAAACGAGTGGTGCGCGGGTGGGAGACAAAGCCCAGGACAGCACGGAGTCACTGAAAAGCGGGCCGCTCCGGGTCCAGTACCGCCAAGCCCTCCGCGGGAGACGACGCCTGCGCGAAGTGCCGCCGCGGAATTCGCCCCGCCCGTCGCGCCAGCCGCCCCGCCTCCACGGCGTACCGCATCGCCTCCGCCATGAGCACCGGTTCCTGCGCCCGTGTCACCGCCGAGGCGAGCATCACGCCCGCACACCCCAGCTCCATCGCCAGCGCCACGTCCGACGCCGTGCCGGCACCCGCGTCCAGGATCACCGGCACGCGCGCCTGCTCCACGATCAGCTGGAAGTTGTGCGGGTTGCGGATCCCGAGCCCGGACCCGATCGGCGAGCCGAGCGGCATGATCGCCGCACACCCGACGTCCTCCAGCTTCCGCGCGAGGACCGGGTCGTCGTTCGTGTACGGCAGCACCGTGAACCCGTCGTCGACCAGCGTCTCCGCCGCGTCCAGCAACTCGACCGGGTCCGGCAGCAGCGTGCGCTCGTCGGCGATGACCTCCAGCTTGACCAGGTCGGTGCCGAGGGCCTCGCGGGCGAGGCGGGCGGTGAGCACGGCCTCCCCGGCGGTGAAGCAGCCGGCCGTGTTCGGCAGCACCCGGATGCCGAGCCGGTCCAGCACCGACAGCACGGACCCGTGCACCGAGGCGTTCACACGCCGCATCGCGACGGTCGTCAGCTCCGTCCCGGAGGCCACGAGGGCACGCTCCAGCACATCGAGGCTGGGCGCCCCGCCCGTACCCATGATCAGGCGGGACGCGTACGACGTGGAGCCGAGCAGGAAGGGGTCGTCGGCCATGGTCAGCCTCCTTGGACGGCGGTGAGGACCTCGACACGGTCGCCGTCGGCCAGCGCGGTGGCGGGCCACTGCGCGCGCGGGACGACGGTTTCGTTCAGGGCGGCGGCCACTCCGGACGGCGCCGCGGTGAGCGTGCCCACCAGGGCGTCGAGGGCCGTACCGGGAGCCACCTCGCGCGGCTCGCCGTTGACGGTGACGTTCATGCGGACTGCTCCGAGAGTGCGGGGGCGGCGCTGAAGCGCCGCGGGGTGAAGGGACGGGCCTCGGCCGGGAGCTCGCCCGTCGTCAGGGCGTGCGCCATGACGTCGCCGGTGACCGGGGTGAGCAGGACGCCGTTGCGGTGGTGCCCGGTGGCCAGCAGCAGCCCCTCCAGCCCGGAGGGGCCGAGCAGCGGGGCGTTGTCCGGGGAGCCGGGGCGCAGGCCCGCCCGCGTCTCCGCCAGGGGCAGCTCCGTGATGCCGGGAACCAGCTCGTGGGCGTCGCGCAGCAGCTCGTAGACGCCTCCCGCGGTCACCGTCGTGTCCCAGCCCAGCTCCTCGCTGGTGGCACCGACGACGAGTTCGCCGCTCTCCCGGGGCACCAGGTAGACGTGGTTGCCGCGCACCACGGCGCGCACGGTCCGGTTCAGCAGCGGTCCGTGCGTCCGCTCCATCGTCAGCCGCAGCACCTGCCCCTTCACGGGCCGCACCGGCGGCAGCACGTCGTCCGGGACGCCCGCGAGCCGTCCGCTCAGACTGCCCGCGGCCAGCACCACCTGCCCGGCCTCGAGCACGCTGCCGTCGGCGGTGACCACCCCGGTGGCCCGGTCCCCGGCGACGGTGAGCCGCTCGGCCCGCGTCCGGTGGAAGACCACACCGGCGCGCTCGCAGGCGGCCACGAGGGCGCGGGCGAGGAGCCGGGGGTCGATCTGGTGGTCGCCGTCCACCCGGAGCCCCCCGCGCACGCCCGGTGCGAGCATCGGCTCCAGGCGTCGGCACTCGCGCCCCGACAGCCACTCGGACTCCAGTCCCGAGCGCTGCTGGAGCGCGTGCAGTTCCCGCAGGTGGGCGCGGTCGTCGGCGTCCAGGGCGACGGCGAGCGTGCCGCACCGGCGGTAGCCGAGGTCGTGACCCGTGAGGTCGGTGAGCTCCGCCGCGAACTCCGGGTAGCGACGGGCCGACGCGAGGTTCAGCGCGAGCAGGGTCTCCTCGCCGTAGTGCAGTTCCGTGACGGCGGCCAGCATCCCGGCGGCCACCTGGGCGGCCCCGCCGCCCGGCTCGGGGTCCACGACGGCCGTGACCGGCCCGCGCTGCGCGGTCCGCCAGGCCGTGACCAGACCGATGACGCCGCCCCCGACGACGAGGACGTCCGCGGCACGCGGTGTGCGAGGTGACGACATGGGCGTCCAGCCCCTCCCTTCGCCGGCATGACCCGGATCAGGTTCGTACGGTCGGAGGCCGCCAGCCTCCCTCTCAGCCCGGTGCGTCCGGGCTCCCGCGAGTGCTTTACGGTGGCCACCCTAGCCCGCAGAGCAGCCCACTTGTAAGGGAGCCTCCACCCGTGGCGCGTTCACTGGACGGTCTCGTCCTCGCCCCCGTCGCCGACCAGGCGCCCGGCCAGGTCGGTACCCGCACCCGGTTCCTCTACCACGAGCGGGACGGCGCCGTGTGGGCCGAGTACGAGGGCGGCGACGTCGTCCGCGGCCGTCTGGTGGGCACCCGGGAGGGCGACCGGCTCGATTTCCGGTACGTACAGCTCAAGACCGACGGCAGCACCTCGTCGGGACACTGCGTGTCGACCGTCGTCGAGCTGCCGGACGGACGGGTGCGCCTGGAGGAGTCGTGGGAGTGGGAGTCGCAGCGGGGCAGTGGGACGAGCGTGGTGGAGCAGCTCACCGCGCCCGCGCACTGACCGGTGAACCGCCAGGTGTCTATGGTGATCGGGTGAGCGAGCAGACGCGGGCACGGGGACAGGAACGGGAAGCGGACGCGGACGCGGAGCGCCGCGTGGTCGTCGTGGGCGCGGGCATGGCGGGGGTGCAGACCGCGGTCGCCCTGCGGGAGCAGGGCTTCACCGGCGCCGTGACACTGATCGGCGCGGAGCCGCACCAGCCGTACGACCGCCCCCCGCTGTCCAAGGCCGTCCTGCTCGGCACGGCCGAGGGCTCCGCCTTCGACGTCGACTTCGAGGCGCTCGGCATCACGCTGCGGCTCGGCTGCGAGGCCCTGGGCGTGCGCCCCGGCGCACACCTCCTCGACACCTCCGCCGGCCCCGTGCCGTACGACGCCCTCGTCCTCGCGACCGGCGCGGTGCCGATCCGGCTGCCCGGCGCCGAGGGCGTGCCCGGCGTGCACCTGCTGCGCACCCTGGACGACGCCGAACGGCTGCGCCCGGTGCTCGCCCGGCAGCACGACATCGTGGTCGTCGGCGCCGGCTGGATCGGCGCCGAGTTCGCGACCGCCGCGCGCGAGGCGGGCTGCGCCGTGACCGTCGTGGAGGCCGCCGGCCGGCCGCTGGCCGGCGCGCTGCCCGCCGAGGTCGCCGCGCCCATGGCCGCCTGGTACGCCGACGCGGGCGCCGTCCTGCGCACGCACGCGCGCGTGGAGCGCGTCGAGCCCGGCGACGCCGGGGAGGCCGGTCACGTCGTCCTCCACGACGGCTCGCGGCTGCCCGCCGGCGCGGTCGTCGTCGGCATCGGTGCCCGGCCCGCCACCGCCTGGCTCGCCGGCTCCGGCGTCGGCCTCGGCACGCACGGCGACGTCCTGGCCGACGACCGCCTGCGCACCTCCGCGCCGGACGTCTACGCGGTCGGCGACTGCGCGTCCTTCCCCTCCGGCCGCTACGGCGAGCGGCTGCTGGTGCACCACTGGGACAACGCCCTGCAGGGCCCGCGCACGGTCGCCGCCAACATCATCGGCGCCGCCGCGGGGGAGGCCCCGGCGGTCTACGACCCGGTGCCGTACTTCTGGTCCGAGCAGTTCGGCCGCTTCGTCCAGTACGCCGGTCACCACACGGCCGCCGACGCCACCGTGTGGCGCGGTGACCCCGAGGGCCCCGCGTGGACGGTCTGCTGGCTGCGCGAGGACCGGCTGGTCGCTCTGCTGGCGGTGGGCCGTCCACGCGACCTGGCGCAGGGCAGACGCCTGATCCAGGCGGGCACGACGATGGACCCGCGGCTGGTGGCCGACCCGGCGAGGCCGCTGAAGGCGGCGACGGCGTAGTCCGTCCGCCCGGTCCGCGGCCCGGGTCGGACGGGTCCGGTTTCCGACTGTCAGTGCCAGATGGCAGGCTGGGAACGTGACCGAGATTGACGCAAAGATCGATGCTCTCGTGCCTGCCTGGCTCACCGTCCCCGACATCGCCGAGATGCTCGGTGTCGAGGTGACCCGCGTACGCCAGCTGATCAAGGAAGGCCAGCTCATCGCCGTACGGCGCGGTGAGAACCGCGCGCTGCACATCCCCGCGGCCTTCATCGACGAGGACAAGGTCGTCAAGGGCCTGGTCGGAACCCTGACGCTGCTGCGGGACGACGGCTTCACGAACGAGGAAATGCTGGAGTGGCTCTTCACTCCCGACGAGAGCCTGCCGGGTACGCCCGCGCAGGCGCTGAGCGAGAACCGCGGCACGGAGGTGAAGCGCCGCGCCCAGGCGCTCGCCGTCTGACCTGACACCCCGCCCGGCGTACGGTCCGGGGCGGTCCGGGGCGGTCCGGTGTCCGTGGGTCACGGCCGCGAACGGCCGTCGCCCGGCACCGGGCCGCGGGCCGCCCGCAGCCCGTGCGCCGGGGGCCGCGGGCCGTCCGCAGCCTGTGCGCCGGGGCCGCGGGCCGTCCGCAGCACGAACCAAGGCCGCGTGGACCCACCGCGGGGCCACGAAACCGACCCCGGGGGGACACCCGCATGCCCGTCACCGCCTCGACCGCTCGCAGCCGGCTCGCCGACGCCCTGCTCTACCTGTGCACGGACGCCCGCCGTGCCCAGGGCGACCTGCCCGAGTTCCTGGACGCCGTGCTGGCCGGCGGCGTCGACATCGTGCAGCTGCGTGACAAGGGCATGGAGGCGGCCGAGGAGCTGGAGCACCTGGAGGTCTTCGCCGACGCCTGCGCCCGCCACGGCAAGCTCCTCGCGGTCAACGACCGCGCGGACGTCGCCCACGCCGCCCGCGCCGACGTACTGCACCTGGGGCAGGGTGACCTCCCGGTGCCCGCGGCCCGGGCCGTCCTCGGCGACGACGTCCTCGTCGGCCGCTCCACGCACGCCGAGTCCGAGGCCGCCGCTGCCGCCGCCCAGGAGGGCGTGGACTACTTCTGCACGGGGCCGTGCTGGCCCACCCCCACCAAGCCGGGCCGCCACGCGCCGGGCCTCGGCCTGGTCCGGTACACGGCGTCCCTGGGCACCGACCGCCCCTGGTTCGCCATCGGCGGCATCGACCTCGGCAACCTCGACGAGGTGCTGGCCGCGGGCGCCCGGCGCGTCGTCGTCGTCCGCGCGATCACGGCGGCGGACGACCCGGGCGCGGCGGCCGCCGAGTTCGCGAAGCGGCTGCGGCAGGCGTAGGCGCGGCCGTGGGCGCGTGCCCGCGGCATGTGTCCAAGGGGTGGACAACAACCCGACAATGCGGACAGATACCCCGCATCCGGTTGGGTGACCGCCGCCCCCTGGCTAACCTGCCCGTATGGCCCTCGGAACCGCATCGACCAGGACTGATCGCGCACGCACCGTGCGTGACATCCTCGCCGCAGGCAAGACGACGTACTCGTTCGAGTTCTCGGCGCCGAAGACGCCCAAGGGTGAGAAGAACCTGTGGAGCGCGCTGAGGCGGGTGGAGGCGGTCGCCCCGGACTTCGTCTCCGTGACCTACGGCGCGGGCGGTTCCACCCGCGCGGGCACGGTCAGGGAGACCCAGCAGATCGTCGCCGACACGACGCTGACGCCCGTCGCCCACCTCACCGCCGTCGACCACTCCGTCGCGGAGCTGCGCAACATCATCGGCCAGTACGCCGACGCCGGCATCCGCAACATGCTGGCCGTGCGCGGCGACCCGCCCGGCGACCCGACGGCCGAGTGGGTCCCGCACCCGCAGGGCCTGACCTACGCCGCCGAACTGGTCCGGCTCATCAAGGAGTCGGGCGACTTCTGCGTCGGCGTCGCGGCCTTCCCCGAAATGCACCCGCGCTCCGCCGACTGGGACACGGACGTGGCCCACTTCGTCGACAAGTGCCGGGCCGGTGCCGACTACGCGATCACGCAGATGTTCTTCCAGCCCGAGTCGTACCTGCGCCTGCGCGACAGGGTCGCGGCGGCCGGCTGCGAGACCCCGGTCATTCCCGAGGTCATGCCGGTGACCAGCGTGAAGATGCTGGAAAGGTTGCCAAAACTCAGCAACGCCTCGTTCCCGGCCGGGCTGAAAGAGCGGATCCTCGCAGCCAAGGACGATCCGGCGGCTGTACGCTCCATTGGCATCGAGTTCGCCACGGAGTTCTGCGCGCGGCTGCTGGCCGAGGGTGTTCCCGGCCTGCACTTCATCACGCTCAACAACTCCACGGCGACCCTGGAAATCTACGAGAACCTGGGCCTGCACCACCCACCGCGGGCCTAGACCGGCCGCACATACTTACGACACACTGCGTAGCGGCCACTGGGATAGGGGCGTACATGGGCTGGGCGGTCCTCTACATCGCGTTCGGCGTGGTCGCACTGTGGCTGCTCGGCGAGGTGCTGCTGCAGTACAAGGCGCGGCTGCGCTGGCGGCTGCTCGCCTTCGGCGGCTTCGCCGGAGTCGTGGCCGGTGTGCTGATGTCGAACGTGCTCGTCATCGGGCTGGGCGCCGCCGCCTTCGCGGTCGGGCAGACCTACGTCACGCTGTCGTTCCGCCGCGGCTTCGAGGCCGGCTGGGCGGTCAACGCCCCGGCGGGCCTCGCCGTCAGGCGCAGCCGCCCCGAACGGCGCCGGCGGCAACCGACGTTGGAGGTCTCGGGCCTCGACGTGGCCGACGGCGGCCACGGTGGTCACGACGCCCGCGACGCTCAGGACCACCGCGCGCACGGCGACGTACCGGGGCAGGACGGCCTGTCCCACGACCACGACGGCTACGGCCACGACGACCGCGACGACGTGTTCACGCCCGCCCGGCCCGCCGACGTCACGGCCGTGGAGACCACCGCCGTCTACGAACCGCAGCCCGTGCCGGACGAGACCGGATCGTACGGCGTGTACGCCGACACCGGCTTCGGCCGGGACCAGCAGCCACCGGCCGTGCCCGCGCAGGCCACCGGGGAGTCCTACGCCTACGATCACCAGGGCTACGGCCAGCAGGGGTACGGCTACGACACCGCCGCCCAGCAGCAGTACGCCGCCTACTCCGACCCGTACATCGGCACCCACACCTACGGCGGCGCGTCGTACGACACCGGGGGCTACGACCCGACCGGCGGGCAGCAGCACGGACCGCAGGGCTACGCGCAGGACCAGCACGCGCCCGGCGGCTACCCCGCTGAGACCCCGCCCGGCGGGGTGTGGGTGCCGCAACAGCGCAGCGCCGACGACCCGTACGGCGGCGAACTCCCGCCCGAGCAGGCGTACCCGCACCAGGGCGACGGCCGGCCGCACAGCCAGGGCTACGACGAGCAGTACCGCTTCTGACGCCCGCGGGGCCCGGTGACGGGCCCCGGCCGCTCACTGGGAGCCGCGGAACTCCGGTCCCTCCACGATGAGTCCGGCGACCAGCGCGCCCGACATCCCCGCGTGCGGGAGACCCCCGCCGGGGTGCGACCAGCCGCCGACCGTGAACAGGCCGCCCGTGCGCGTCCCGTTCGCCGGGTGCAGCAGCCGTCCGCCGGCTCCCGCCAGCGCCGGCACCGGGACGGCACCGTCCGCCGCACCGGTGTCCGCCGCGACGTGGGCCGGGGTGCGCACCTCGTGCCACAGGAGACGGTCGCGCAGGCCGGGTACCGCCCGCTCGGCGGCGTCGACGAGGCGCTCGGCACGGTCGCCCGCGTCCGTCCCGCCGCCCGCGGGCACCATCGCGGTGAGCGTGACCGCCTCGTGAGCGGCGTCCGGGACCAGTGCCGGGTCGTCGGGCCGCAGAACCGTGACGGTCGGACGCGCCGCCGGACCGGGCGCCGAACCGAACAGCGCCTCCAACTCGGCCTCGCGGTCCGGCGTGTGCACCACCGTACGGTGCGCGGCTCCCTCGGGACGGCCGCCCCGCAGCGCCAGCAGCACCGTCACCCGGCTCGCCGCGCCGCGCTGCGCCGGTACCTCACCGTCACCCCGCACCGCCGGTCCGCCGCAGAGGCGGTCCAGCACGCCCGGAGCCACCCCGGCGACCACGAACTCGGCCTCCGCCACGGAGCCCTCGGACAGCTCCACGCCCGCCACCCGGCCGTCCTTCTCCACGATCCCGGTGACCTCGGTGTCGAAGTGGAACTCGACCCGGCGGGCCAGGCACCGTTCGTACACCGCCCGTGCCAGCTCCCGCAGACCACCGCCCCGCACGTACCACATACCGAAGGCGTACTCCATGTACGGCAGCACGGCGGCGTTCGCCGGGGCGGTCCTCGGATCCAGGCCGTACGCGAGCGCGTGGCTCTCCAGGAGCGCGGCGAGGCGGGGGTCCCGCAGCTCCCAGGCACCGATCTCGGCGAGCGTGCCGGCCCGGCGGGTGCGCAGCAGCCGCTTGTGCGGCACGGCCGGATAGGGCTCGCGCTCGGCCAGCATCCGCCAGTTCGGCCACAGCGGCTCCTCGAGGAGCGGGCGGCGCGTCCGGTCCCAGGTCTCCCGGGCCCGCACCAGGAAGTCGCCCCAGCGCTGCCCGGCGGCCGAGCCGAGCGCCGCGTCCAGGGAGGCGACGACGCCCGCCCGCGAGGCGTTCGGCAGGGAGACCTCCGTGCCGTCCGCGAACACGTGCCGTGACGACGGGTCGACCTGCACCAGCTCGACGCAGGACTCCAACGGCTCCTTGCCCGTCTTCACGAACAGATCGCGCCAGACGGCGGGCAGCGGCAGCAGCCCCGGTCCGGTGTCGAAGGAGAAGCCGTCCCGCTCGAAGCGGCGCAGGGCACCGCCGTACGTCCGAGTCCGCTCGTACACCGCCACCCGGTGGCCCGCGACGGCCAGCCGGGCGGCGGCCGCCATCGCGCCCATCCCGGCGCCGATCACCGCAATCCGTGCCATGCCAGGGACTTTATCCGCCGCCACCGGCAACCGGTCCGGGGGTGCCGGGCCGCGCACCCGCGGGTACGGCCGGTGCCGCGCCGCGCTGAGTACCCCGGCGGACGCGCGCGTGACCGGTCGGCCGCGCGCCGCTGTGAGCCGCGGTGCGCAGGACTGAGTATCCGTACCTAGCCCGGTAGATGAGTACGCGCACGGATGGGGCCCGACCCGCGGGAACGAGAGGGTGGAGGCACGGAGAGGGGCACGGCTCCGGACCGGCGGCACGGGGCGCCGGAACGGAGCCGGGCCCGCGATCCGCTCCTTCCGCCGGCCGCGGTCGGTGGGAGCGAGGCACGGGGGAGCCCAGGGGGACGACCGAACGGGGGTTCCGACGGGGGACGTACGGGGGATGTACGGGGGAGCACGAGGAGGCGCCGGTCCGCCGGTGGCCCGCGGGGGACGCGGCCACCGGCGGACCGGCGCTCTCCGTGTGCGGCCGGCCGCTCAGACGCGGCCGCTCACGCGCCCCTGGAGCAGCCTGGACAGCGCCGCGTGGACGTCGTCGAGGGAGCGCTCCGGCTGGAACGACTTCCAGTCCAGCGCGGCCACCAGGACCATGCCGACCAGGGCGGCGGCGGTCAGCGGTACGTCGATCTCCTCGCTGAACTCACCGCTCGCCACGCCTTCGCGCAGCACGCCCTCCACCACCGCGACGGCCTCCTGCCGGACCACCAGCAGCGTGGACTGCCAGGCCCGGTTGGTGCGCCACAGCTCCGCCACGTACAGCTGGGTGAAGGCCGGGTAGCGGTCGATGAACACGAGACCCGCGCGGATCATCGCGTCCAGGGCGTCCACCCGGCCGCGGCCCTCCCGCGCGGTCCGCTCCGCCGCCTGGCGCAGCGAGGCGGTGAGGAGGCCGACACCATGGCGCAGCAGCTCCTCGAAGAGGACGGACTTGCTGGCGAAGTTGTAGTAGACCGTGCCCTTCGCGACCCCGGCGCGTTCGGCGATCTCGTCCACGGTGGTGGCGGAGAAGCCCTGCTCGGCGATGAGGGTGACGGCCGCCTCGTAGAGCTTCTGCCGGGTGGCCTCGCGGCGGCCGCTGCCCTGGGAGGTGGCGCTGCTGCTTTCCATGGTCACGATTGTCACAGGAACCCCGGCCGGGCCCGACACCGCGAGGCCCCGGGTGGGGCCACCGCGAGCGGCGTGGGCGGGAACCGGCGCCTGACCGCGGCCCGAACGCTCGATCGAGGTGAAAGTCCAGGTCAGAACGGATTGTCAGTGGCATACCTCACGATGGGCACATACGGCACCTCGTCACCGGGCGTGCCGTCACGGAGACGACAGGAGGTTCGTCATGGCCCACTCGTCCGCAGCCGCCGCCCGGCGGCGTAGCGCATCCGGCCCTGCCCCCTCACTGACCGGCCCGGCGAGCGACGTGCACCCCGTGCTCCGCCGGACGACCGCCCCGCCCGCCGCCCTCGACCTGCTCGCCCAGGCCCGGGCCGGGCTGGAGGAGGCCACCGCTCTGCAATCGCCGAACGAGCGGTACGCGACGGCCCACCTCGCGGCCCTGCGCACCGCCGCCGCGGTGCTCGCCGCACGCGGCCGGCCCGAGACCACCCCCCGGGCCCGGGCCCGCATCCGCAGCGCCTGGGACGTGCTCCCGGAGATCGCGCCCGAGCTCTCCGACTGGAGCGCGCTCTTCGCCTCCGGCGCCCGGCGTCGGGCCCGGGCCGAGGCGGGTATCCAGGGCGCGGCGGGCAGCCGGGACGCCGACGACCTGATACGCGACGTGGCGATGTTCCTGCGCATCGTGGAGCGGATGCTGGTCCTCCAGCCGGTGCTGCCCCAGCCCCGCCCCGACGCGGACCACCACGACACCGACCGCCCCGCCCCGGATCGCCGCGGCACGGACCGCCCCGACGCGGGCCGCCGCGGCACGGACCGTTCCGACGCCGCCGGGCGGTGGGCTCACGGGCCGTGACCTTCCGGACGCGGGCCGAGTACGTCGCGCACGCGCCCCGCCGGGCGCCGCCGGGGCGGTGGCACGGGGTGCCCGCTGACCGCACCGGAGGCAATAGGGTGGGAGGCGCCTGAAGCCTGCCCCTTCCCGCACCCGGGCCGGGGCGGCAGCCCGTTCGCTCCGCCCGTGCCCGAGGCGGTGCCGCGCCGAGGAGTCAACTGCCGTGTCGGACCCGATGCGCCCGCCCGTCTCCCCCCACCGCTCCCGGACGACGTCGCTGCGCCCCGATCCCTCCCGGTCCCGCGCCGCCCTTCGTACCGCAGTGGTCTGGGACGTCCTCCAGGACGCCCTCGACCGCCGGGTCAAGGCCACGGGCCGCCAGGTGCTGGACGTCCTGGACACCGGGGGCGGCAGCGGCAACTTCGCGGTGCCCGTGGCCCGCCTCGGCCACCGCGTCACCGTCGTCGACCCGAGCCCCAACGCCCTGTTCGCCCTGGAGCGCCGCGCCGCCGAGGCCGACGTCGCCGACCGCGTACGAGGTGTGCAGGGCGACGCCCGCGGCCTCTTCGACGTGGTCGAGCGCGGCGGCTACGACGCGGTGCTCTGCCACGGCGTCCTGGAGTACGTGGACGACCCGGCGGAGGGCGTCCGCAACGTGGTGGCCGCCCTGCGCGCCGAGGGCGTCCTCAGCCTGCTCGCCGCCGGACTGGGCGGTGCCGTGCTCGCGCGCGCCCTCGCCGGCCACTTCGGGGAGGCGCGGCAGGCCCTCGACGACCCCGACGGCCGCTGGGGCACCGGCGACCCCGTGCCGCGCCGGTTCACCGCCGAGCAGCTCACCGCGCTGGTCGAGGCCGCGGGACTCCAGGTCGGTGCCGTGCACGGTGTACGGATCTTCGCCGACCTCGTCCCGGGTGTCCTGGTGGACACCGAGCCCGGCGCCATGGACGCCCTCCTGGAGCTGGAGGCCGCGGCGGCCGAACGCCCGGCTTTTCACGCCGTGGCCACGCAGCTTCACGTGCTCGGTGAGACGCGGGGGACCCACGAGGTCTGAGTCACCCGGTGGGGTACGGCGCTGATCAGGTGCGGGACTGCAGATGGAGTACGCCACAGGCCACCCGAACGGGGGCCAGTCGCCGTATGATCGAGGGAGACCGCCCGGCATGACGGGTCGGCCGCTGGGGAATGGGAACTTCAGCGAGCCGGCGCGGCCATGACGGAAACCGGTTGGCCAATTGGCGTAGAGGGGCGGGTTTCACGGGGGCGATTCCCTGCCTATCCTGAAGGGACCCCCCCGGGTCGCCCCGGCGACTGCACGATGAGGAGGACTCCGTGCCGCTCTCGGAGCACGAGCAGCGCATGCTCGAGCAAATGGAGCGAGCGCTGTACGCCGAAGATCCCAAGTTCGCGACAGCGCTCGAGGGAAGCGGGCTGCGTACGTACACCCGGCGACGGGTCTACCAGGCGGTCGCGGGCTTCCTCGCAGGTATTGCGCTCCTCATGGCCGGTATGGTCGCCCAGCAGGTCTGGCTCAGTGTGGTGGGTTTCCTCGTCATGCTGGGCTGTGCGGTCCTCGCCGTGACCGGATGGCGTAAGGCGCCCAAACCGGGTGAGCAACCCGTGCCGGGAGCCGGTGCCGGACCGCAGGCTCGCGGGCAAGGGCGCCATCAGCGCCGCTCCATGATGGACCGCATCGACGAGCGCTGGCAGCGGCGCCGGGACGAGCAGCAGGGCGGGTAGCAGCCCTGGGCAACCGCCCACCAGGACATCTGCGTGAGGGGTGACCACCGAATCGGTGGTCACCCCTCACGTGTGCCACCCCGCATGTATGCCGTCCGTGTCCGGGAGACCGGGGCGGGGACCAAACCGGGCCAGGGACGTGATCCGGCGGACGCTGCCCCGTGGGACGGCCCCCATGAGAGGGGGGCCGTCGGCGGGACGAGGACGAGGCGGCCCGCCGCCCCCACTCGGAGCCCGGTGGCCGGCCGGCCACCGGGCCGGACTCAGCCCTGCTGCCCCGACGCCTTCCGCAGTGTCGGCCGGACAGCCGCCGCCCGCCGCTTCAGCGCCGCCCACCGGGCCGACACCGCCCAGGCCGCCCGTACGCTGGAACGCGGGGCGAACAGCGCACGCAGCCGCGCACCGCGGCCGGCCGTGGCACGCAGACCGGCGCTCGCCCGGTGGACGTCCTCCGTGAGCCCCGCCGTCGGCCGGGGCCGGGGTGCGTAGAGAACCTGCTCCACGGCGTCCGCCACCCGGTGCACCGCCGCCGCGGCCGTCGGGTCGAGACGCCCGAGCCGGACGATCCGGGCCGCCGACCTGCGCGGAGTCCGTGACTCCTCCGGCGGGATCCCGAAGTCCCACGCCGTGTCCGTCAGCTCCTGCCAGACCGCCAGCGTGTGCGGCACCGCGTCCGCCTCGGTGCGGCCGTGCGCTCCCAGCCGCACCGCACGGGTGCGCAGCCGCCACAGCATCGGCGCGAGCGGTATCAGCAGCAGGGCGAGCCCGCCCAGGGCCCAGGCCAGTGCCGTGTACCACGTCGGCCCGTCGCCACCGGTGACCGGTACGGCGGCGGCCGACTCGGTCCCGCAGGCGTCCAGCTTCTTGTCCTGGGCCGTGCAGCTCTCGCTCGTCGAGGGGGCCGCCGACGGCTCCGGCTGTGCGTTCCGGGACGGCAGGGCGGGGTCCGGCACCGTACTGCCCGGCGTGTCCGACAGGGTGTACGACGGGGTCGAGCCACGCGTCGGCGTCGGCTCGAAGCGGGTCCAGCCCACGCCTTCGAAGTACACCTCGGGCCAGGCGTGCGCGTCCCGCAGTCCCACCGCCACCGAGCCGTCCGCCTGCGGGGAACCCGGCGCGAAGCCCACCGCGACCCTGGCCGGTATGTCCAGGGAACGGGCCATCGCGGCCATCGCGAAGGAGAAGTGGACGCAGAAGCCCTGTTTGTCCTTGAGGAAGCGGGCGATCCCGTCCGAGCCGCTGCCGACGTCGACCTGGGTGTCGTACTCGAAACCGCCGGTGATCGCGAAGTACTCCTGGAGCCTGACCGCCTGCTCGTAGGGGTTCGCCGCGCCGGCGGTGACCTCCCGCGCGGTCCGGGAGACGACCTCGGGCAGCGAGTCCGGCAGTTCGGTGTACTCCCGCGTCAAGGCCGCCGCCGGCTGCGGTGCCGCGGCGAGCTGGTCGCCGGTCGGCTGCACGTGCAGGCTCCGCACCTGGTACGTCAGCCCGCGCGTGTTCTGGCCGTGGTCGCCGACCAGGGTCATGCCGACGGGTTCGTAGCGCCAGTTCCCCGGGACCCGCACGCCGCTGGGCGGGTACGGCATCGGCAGCCAGTCCTGGGCGTACCAGTCCGCGGCCGAGATGGAGGTCCGGATCTCCGTGCGCTTGATGTCGGGGCCGAGACCGGTCGGTGTGGGAAGCGTGCCCTCCGGCACGGCGGTGATCCGCCGCTTGGACGGCTTCCAGGTGGTGCCGTCGAAGTCGTCCAGGGACACGATGCGCAGGTACAGGTCGGAGAGGTCGCCCGTGTCGGTCCTGACGGACAGGACCTGGCGGTCCTCGTCGACGTTGAGGCTGTCGCGCAGGGACACCAGCGGGTTCACCGCGGAGATCGTGCCGCCGCCCCCGTCACCGGAGCCGACGCCCGTCTTGGCGCCGTCCAGCAGCCCGCCGTCCATCGCGGGCAGGGCCAGCGGCACCACCAGGGCGACCCCCAGCGCGAACGCGCCGATGCGCCGGCCGGTACGGACCGGAGCGACCGCGCCGCCCTGGTTCCCGCCCGGGGTACGCGGCACGCCGCCGAAGACCCGGCCCCACTGCGAGAGCCGGTCACGCCCCTCGGCCAGGAGGAGCGTCAGATAGCCGGCCGCGGCGACCAGGAACCACAGCCAGTCGGCTCCGCCCTCGGACAGTCCCGCGGCCACCGAGTACAGCGCGAGCAGCGGGAGCCCGGCCGGGGCGGCGCTGCGGAAGGTCACCGCGAGGGTGTCCACCAGCAGCCCGATCACCAGCACACCGCCGACCAGCATCAGCCGGATGCCGTCGGACTCCAGCGGCGCGGGGATCGCGTACCGCGCGATGTCGTCGCCGCCCTGCCGGAGCAGCTCGGCGAAGTGCTGGAAGGCCTGCGGACCGGGGATCAGCCCGCCGAGTGCCTGCTGCCGGGTGAAGACCAGGGTCAGCAGCAACAGCCCGACCACGGCCTGCGCGGCGACGGTCAGCGGCCGGGCGAGCGGCACCCGGCGGGCCGCCGCGCCCACCCCGGACTGGACCGCCAGCAGGAACGCGGCCTGCAGGATCCAGGTGGCCGGATCGACCAGGGGCAGCAGGGAGCACGCCGCCGCGAGTGTGGCCGCCCACGCGCACAACGCCATTCGCACCCGTCCGCTCATCGCGTGTCCCTCCGGCCGTTCGTCGTCGAGGGGGCGGTGTGTGCGTGGTGGGTCTGTGGCCGGTGGTGCCGGTGCTGCCGGGGTGCGGGGGGCCGGGGGTGCGGTGTCGGTCGCGCCGGTCGGCTCATCGCGTGTCCCTCCGGCCGTTCGCCGTCGCGGGGGTGGTGCTGCCGGGGTGCGGGGGGCCGGGCGTGCGGCGTCGGGCCCGCCGGTCGGCGGCCGTTCATCGGGGGCCCTCCCCGCCGCTCGCCGGTGTCAGGCCGGTGCGCTCGCGGTCCGCCAGTCGCCACAGCTCCTCCAGGCCGGCTCCGGGCGGAACCCGCACGGCGGTCCAGCCCGCCTCGCGCAGCGTCCGCAGCCGATCCTCGCCCCCGCCCGACGCCCCGGACACGCCGGCCGGTTCCCGTGCCCAGCTCTCACCGTCCAGCACGAAGGCGACGGCGCCGCCGCTGCGGTGCCGCATCTTGGCGGCCACCGCCGCCTGCTCCTCGTCCAGGTCGCCGAAGAACGCCACCAGCAGCCCCTCGTTCCCGCCGCGCAGCACGTCGTACGCCCGGGACAGGCTCGTACCGTCGGAGTGGTCGATCACCGCGAGGGTGTCCATCATCAGCCCGGCCGCGTCGGCCGTGCCCTGGCTCGCGCCCGCGAAGCCGTCGGCCCCCTCGCCGGGCACCGAGTCGCCGGTGTCCGTGAGCAGCCGGACGGAGAAGCCCCGCTCCAGCATGTGCACCAGCACGGACGCCGCGCCCGACACCGCCCACTCGAACGCCGAGTCGGGGCCCGCGCCCTCGAAGGCCGGGCCCCGGGTGTCCAGGAGTACCGTGCAGCGGGCGCGCTGCGGCTGCTCCTCACGGCGCACCATCAGCTCGCCGTGGCGGGCGGTGGAGCGCCAGTGCACACGGCGCAGGTCGTCGCCGTACCGGTACCCGCGCGGGATGACGTCGTCGTCGCCGGCCAGCGCGAGCGAGCGCTGCCGGCCCTCGCCGTACCCCTTCGCCTCCCCGCTCAGCCGCACCGGCGGCAGCGCCTCCACGCGCGGGATCACGGTCAGGGTGTCGTACGTCGAGAAGGACCGGGTCAGCTCGCACAGCCCGAACGGGTCGGACAGGCGCAGCTGGAGCGGGCCCAGCGGATAGCGACCGCGCAGGTCCGACCGGACCCGGTAGGACACCTCGCGCAGGCCGCCCGGCTCCACCCGGTCGAGCACGAAGCGGGGGCGCGGTCCGAGCACGTAGGGCACCCGGTCCTGGAGCATCAGCAGACCGGTGGGCAGCCGCGAGACGTTGTCGATGCGCAGGTGGACCCGGGCCTCGCTGCCCGCGGGGACGCGCCCGGGGGAGAGCCTGCGGCTGCCCGCGACCCGGTAGCGCGTGCGGTAGAGCACGGTCGCGCACACCAGGGGCAGCACGACCAGCAGCAGCCCGACGCGCAGCAGGTCGCTCTGCCCGAGGACGTACGCGCACACCGCGGCCGCGACGCCTGCGGCCAGGAAGGAGCGCCCGCGGGTGGTCAGACCGGTCAGGGCGGTGCGGATGCCTCCGGTCTCGCCCCGGTCGCCCTCCGGCCGGTCCGTCCCCCCGGTGTCCATCACAGCCTCCGCGGCGGTTGCTGGTCGTACGCCGACGTGCCGCGGCCCATGCCGAAGCCCGTCTGCTGCTGGGGCGCCGCGGGCACCGGGGTGCGCTGCAGGATCTCCTGGACGACCTGCTCGGCGGAGCGGCGGTTGAGCTGGGCCTGGGCGGTGGGCAGCAGGCGGTGGGCCAGGACGGCGACCGCGAGGGCCTGCACGTCGTCCGGCAGCGCGTAGTCCCGGCCGCTGAGGGCGGCGGACGCCTTCGCGGCGCGCAGCAGATGGAGCGTGGCGCGCGGTGAGGCGCCGAGTCTGAGGTCCGGGTGGGTGCGCGTGGCGGCGACCAGGTCCACGGCGTACCGCCGGACCGGCTCCGCGACGTGCACGCCCCGGACCGCCTCGATCAGCTTGAGGATCTCGTGCGCGTGCGCCACCGGCTGCAGGTCGTCCAGCGGGTTCACCCCGCCGTGCACGTCCAGCATCCGCAGCTCGGCGTCCGGGCTGGGGTAGCCGATGGAGACCCGGGCCATGAAGCGGTCGCGCTGGGCCTCCGGCAGCGGGTAGGTGCCCTCCATCTCGACCGGGTTCTGCGTCGCCACCACCATGAAGGGGCTGGGCAGCTCGTAGGTCTGGCCGTCGATGGTGACCTGGCGCTCCTCCATGGACTCCAGCAGCGCGGACTGGGTCTTCGGCGAGGCGCGGTTGATCTCGTCGCCGATCACCACCTGCGCGAAGATCGCGCCGGGCTTGAACTCGAAGTCCCGGCGCTGCTGGTCCCAGATGGACACACCCGTGATGTCCGAGGGCAGCAGGTCCGGCGTGAACTGGATCCGGCGCACGGAACAGTCGATGGACCGCGCCAGCGCCTTGGCCAGCATGGTCTTGCCGACTCCCGGGACGTCCTCGATCAGCAGGTGTCCCTCGGCGAGCAGGACGGTCAGGGAGAGCCGTACGACCTCGGGCTTGCCCTCGATCACGTCCTCCACCGAACCGCGCACGCGCTCGACCACCGCGGTCAGGTCTGTGAGGCTCGCTCGATCGTCATAGGTCGTCACCCGGCCCTCCTCGGCCTTTCCCCGCGCTTCCTCGGAAGCGGGGGTTACCCCAACTTGCCGGGCGGGCCCCCACCGTGGACGGCCCGTCCCGAATCACGGACACCGTGCGGAAGAAGCTCCGCACGACATCCCCTCCCGCATTCTTGCTGCCGTTACCGATTCGTGTCACTCGCCTGTGGACAACTGGCCGCGACATGGCAGGGATTACGGCTTTTGCGGTGTTTGCGCGGCGGTGCGCGCCGGCCCCTCCGCCGGGACGGCCGGCGGGGTCGGACGGGTTCAGGCGGGGGCGACCTCGCGCAGCAGGCCCGTCCTCACGTCGAAGACGAAACCGCGCACGTCCTCGGTGTGCAGCAGGAACGGCGAGGTGCGCACCCGCGCGATCGACTGCCGCACGTCCTGGTCGACGTCCCGGAAGGACTCGACCGCCCAGGCCGGACGCTGGCCGACCTCCAGCTCCAGGTCGTGCCGGAACTCCTCGGTGAGGGACTCCATGCCGCAACCGGTGTGGTGGATGAGGACCACGCTGCGGGTGCCGAGCGCCCGCTGGCTGATGGTGAGGGAGCGGATCACGTCGTCGGTGACGACGCCGCCCGCGTTGCGGATGGTGTGGCAGTCGCCGAGCTCGAGGCCGAGCGCGGCGTGCAGGTCGAGTCGCGCGTCCATGCAGGCCACGACGGCGACGCGCTGGACGGGGCGGGCGTCCATCCCGGGATCGGTGAACGCGGCGGCGTAGCGCGCGTTCGCCTCGACGAGTCGGTCGGTGACGGTGGGGTCTTCGACTATGGCGGATTCGGAGCCGGCGGGAACCGATGCGGAAGTCGTCATAGCCATGACGTTACTGGCCGTCCCCGGCCGTGGCCCGCTGTGAAGCGGGACAAAGAACGTCATCAAGGCGTGGTGTGAGCCACCCCACAGGGCCGTGCGAGCGCGTCCGTACGGGTGAAAAGCCGCGCGGCACCGGTTCGCGGGCGCCGGGGCCCGCGACGCGCAGGCCGGTTGATTGACCGGGCGACACGGTGGACTAAAGTGACGCGAAGCGGGAGGCGAGGGTCTCCCTGCTGGACTGAATTCCCCGGAGAACTGGACGACGTCCCGCCAGATCTCCCCACGTGCGCGGCGCGTACGTACGGCTCGGCCTCCTCCCGCTCCCGGCCGGCCGACGCTTTTGGCGCCGGCAGGCCTCCCCTTCACGAGCGAGCGGGAGGGGACCCGGCGGTGCGGGACGCCGTGCCGGACCTGAGAGGCCGCCTCACTTGAGCCAGAGTCGACACGTCCCGGTGATGCTCCAGCGGTGTCTGGACCTGCTGGCGCCCGCGCTCCAGGAGCCGGGGGCCGTGGTGGTCGACTGCACGCTGGGACTCGGCGGGCACAGCGAGGCGCTGCTCGAACGCTTCCCCGAGGCCCGGCTCGTCGCCCTCGACCGGGACAAGGAGGCCCTGCGCCTGTCCGGCGAGCGGCTCGCCCCGTACGGGGAGCGCGCCACCCTGGTGCACGCCGTCTACGACGAGCTGCCCGACGTGCTCGACCGGCTCGGCGTCCCGCGCGTCCAGGGCGTGCTGTTCGACCTCGGTGTCTCCTCCATGCAGCTCGACGAGGCGGACCGCGGCTTCGCCTACGCCCAGGACGCCCCGCTCGACATGCGCATGGACCAGACGACCGGCATGAGCGCCGCCGAGGTCCTCAACACCTACCCGCCGGGCGAACTCGTCCGCATCCTGCGGGCGTACGGCGAGGAGAAGCAGGCCAAGCGGATCGTGTCCGCGATCGTGCGGGAGCGCGAGAAGGAGCCGTTCACCAACAGCGCCCGGCTCGTGGAGCTGATCCGGGCCGCGCTGCCGCAGGCCGCCAAGCGCACCGGCGGCAATCCGGCCAAGCGCACGTTCCAGGCCCTGCGCATCGAGGTCAACGGGGAGCTGTCCGTCCTGGAGCGGGCGATCCCGGCCGCCGTCGAGGCCCTCGACGTGGGCGGACGGATCGCCGTGCTGTCGTACCACTCCCTGGAGGACCGGCTGGTCAAGCAGGTGTTCGCGGCGGGCGCGGCCAACACCGCGCCGCCCGGACTGCCGGTGGTCCCCGAGCGTTACGCGCCCCGGCTCAAGCTGCTCACCCGCGGTGCCGAACTTCCCACCGAGGAGGAGATCGCCGAGAACCGGCGGGCGGCCCCGGCACGGCTGCGCGGGGCCCAGCGCATCAGGGAGTCCATCGGGTGAGGCCAATGAGACCGGGCAGGCGCGGGTGCGGACGGTCCACCCGGGCCGAGGGGAGGGCGCGTGCGTAGGAAACCCGAGCTGAAGGGCAGGGCGGCCCGGCTCGCCCAGCTTCTCCCGCCGGGCGGCGGACAGGCGGCCCGGGCCCCTTTCGTGCTCCTCGTGGTGGTCCTCCTCGGCGGCGGCCTCATCGGGCTCCTGGTGCTGAACTCCGCCCTGAGCGAGGGCTCGTTCCAGCTGGACGACCTGAGGCGGGAGACGAAGGAGCTCACCGACGAGGAACAGGCCCTCCAGCGGGACATCGACGCCTACTCCGCCCCACGGGCCCTCCAGCGCCGCGCCCAGGAGCTGGGTATGGTGCCCGGCGGTGATCCCGCCTTCCTCTCGCCGGACGGCACCGTCAAGGGCTCGCCCGGCCCGGCGACCGCCGCGGCGGCCCCGCTGGTCCTCGCCCCCGAGGCGCTGACCGCCTCGGCCGACAGCGCTCTTCCCGCCAGGTCCCCCGGCGCCTGGCCGCCCGGCTCCACGCCCACAGTGCCGACCCCGACCCCCGGCAGGTGACGGAAGTGTCCGACAGGGAACCGCCGCGCCGCCGCGTACCCGGACCCGCGAGGCCCGTCCGCCCCGGCGGGCGGCGGCAGCCACAGCCCGGCCCCCGGCCCGCCCGCCGACCGCGCCCGTCCCGGCCGGCCGCGAACCCCATCCGGCTGGGCAGCCCCCGCCCGCGGCTGCGCATGATCGGCCTGGCGCTGACCCTGGTGCTCTCCGCCTTCGTCGTACGGCTCCTCCAGGTCCAGGCCGTCGACGCGGACACGTACGCCGCCAAGGCGGAGCAGAACCGCTACGTCGTCCACACGCTGCCCGCCGAGCGCGGCGGGATCACCGACCGCAACGGCGTGGCCCTCGCGTCCACCGTGGACGCCTACGACATCACGGCCGACCCCACGATGTTCACCCGGGAGCAGCTGAAGGTCGGCGACGGGCCCGAGCAGGCGGCGGCGCTCCTCGCGCCGATCCTCGGCGAGGACCAGGAGGAGCTGGTCGACCGGCTCCGCCCGAAGAACAGCAAGCTGCGCTACGTCCGCCTCGCCCGCCGGCAGACCCCGCAGGTCTGGAACCAGATCAAGGACCTGAAGACCGCGCTCACCAAGAAGACGGAGACGGACAAGTCCGCGGTCAACGTCCTCGCGGGAGTCTTCGCCGACCCCAGCAGCAAGCGCGTGTACCCGGGCGGCGACCTCGCCGCCGGCATCCTCGGCTGGGTCGGCGCCGACGGCAAGGGCGGCGGCGGCCTCGAACGGAAGCTGGACGAGACGCTGGCCGGCGAGGACGGCAAGATCCGCTACGCGCAGTCCGGCGGCCGTCAGGTGCCCACCGCCGGCGCCACCGAGACGCCCGCCGTGCCCGGCAGCGACGTCGAACTCACCATCGACCGCGACATCCAGTGGGCCGCGCAGGACGCCATCAGCGAGCAGGTGGAGAAGTCCAAGGCCGACGGCGGCTACGTCATCGTCCAGGACACGGCCACCGGCGAGATCCTCGCCATGGCCAACTCGCCCGGCTTCGACCCGGGCGACCTCGCCCACGCCGACCCGAAGGCGCTGGGCAACGCCGCCCTCCAGGACGCCTTCGAGCCCGGCTCCACCGCCAAGGTCATGTCGATGGCCGCCGTGCTGGAGGAGAACGCCGCCACTCCGGGGACGCACGTCACCGTCCCCAACCGGCTGCACCGCGGCGACCGGCTCTTCAAGGACGACGTCGACCACCCCACCTGGTACCTCACGCTCAACGGCGTGCTCGCCAAGTCCAGCAACATCGGCACCATCCTGGCCACCGGCCAGCTGGGCCGGACGCAGCAGGAGGCCAACCAGGTCCTCTACTCCTACCTGCGCAAGTTCGGCCTCGGCGGCTACAGCGGCCTCGGCTTCCCCGGCGAGACCAAGGGCATCCTCGCGCCGCCCGACCAGTGGTCCACCTCGCAGCAGTACACCATTCCTTTCGGCCAGGGCGTCTCCGTGAACGCGCTCCAGGCGGCCTCGGTGTACTCGACCATCGCCAACGGCGGCGTCCGTGTCGAACCCACGCTCGTGCGCGGCACCAAGGGGGACGACGGGCGTTTCACCCCGGCTCCCGAGCCCAAGAAGACCCGTGTGATCAGCGAGAAGACCGCGAAGACCCTTTCGCAGATGCTGGAGTCCGTCGTCGACGACGAGGAGGGCACCGGCACCAAGGCCCGGATCCCCGGCTATCGCGTGGCGGGCAAGACGGGCACGGCCAACCGGGTGGATCCGGCCACCGGCAAGTACCACGGCTACACGTCGTCGTTCGCCGGGTTCGCGCCCGCCGACAAGCCTCGCGTCACCGTCTACTGCGCCATCCAGAACGCCACCGCGGGCAGCTACTTCGGCGGCCAGATCTGCGGTCCCATCTACAAGCAGGTCATGGAATTCGCCCTCAAGACCCTCCAGGTCCCGCCGACCGGGGCCGCCCCCGCGAGACTCCCGGTCACCTTCAGACCCTGACCCCGCCGAGCCCGTACCGGGCCGGCACCGCATCAGTACCGAGCCACCAGGAACCACCCGTGACAACGATCACCCCCGACCCCGGGAACCAGAGCGGTCCGCCGGCCTCGGCCGCCCGCCGGCCCCCGCCACCCCCGCCGGACCGCGCTGCGCGCGGGACCTCCTTTGGCCCGGAAGCGGGTACGCCCGGTACGCTCACCGCCGTGCGACACCCTGATCAGTCCCAAACCACCCAGAAGGGCCACCCCGTGACATATCCGGGACCGCCCAGGCCGGTGCGGATCTCCGCCACCCCCCTCGCGGAACTCGCCGATCAGCTGGGTGCCACCGCCCCGGACAGCTCCGCCACGGTCACGGGCATCACCCATGACTCGCGCGCCGTCCGCCCCGGTGACCTGTACGCCGCCCTCCCCGGGGCCCGCGCCCACGGCGCCGACTTCGTCACCCAGGCCGCCGGTCTCGGCGCCACCGCCGTGCTGACCGACCCGGCCGGCGCGGAGCGCGCCGCCGCCACCGGCCTGCCGGCGCTCGTCGTCGACGACCCGCGCGCTCGGATGGGTGAGCTCGCGGCCACGATCTACGGCCACCCCGGCCGTGACCTGCTCCAGATCGGCATCACCGGCACCTCCGGCAAGACCACCACCGCCTACCTCGTCGAGGGCGGCCTGCGCACGGCGAAGTCCACCGGACTCATCGGCACGGTCGAGATGCGCATCGGCGACGAGCGCATCAAGTCGGAGCGCACCACGCCCGAGGCCACCGACCTCCAGGCCCTGTTCGCGGTGATGCGCGAGCGCGGCACCGAGGCCGTCGCCATGGAGGTCTCCAGCCACGCCCTGGTGCTCGGCCGGGTCGACGCCTGCGTCTTCGACGTCGCGGTGTTCACCAATCTCAGCCCGGAGCACATGGAGTTCCACTCCGGCATGGAGGACTACTTCCAGGCGAAGGCCCAGCTCTTCACGCCGAAGCGCAGCAGACTGGGCGTGGTCAACGTCGACGACGAGTACGGGCGCCGCCTCGCGAACGAGGCCACCGTCCCGGTCGTCACCTACTCCGCCGAGGGCCACCCGGACGCCGACTGGCGTGCCGAAGCGGTCGAGGTCGGCCCGCTGGACTCGACGTTCACCGTGCTCGGGCCGAAGGGCGAGCGGATCGCCGCCAGGTCGCCGCTGGCCGGACCGTTCAACGTGGCGAACACCCTCGCCGCCATCGTCTCCCTGGCCGCCGCCGGACTCGACCCGCAGGCCGCCGCCGACGGTGTCGCGGCCGTCCCCGGTGTGCCGGGCCGCCTGGAGCGCGTGGACGAGGGCCAGCCCTACCTCGCCGTCGTCGACTACGCCCACAAGACCGACGCCGTCGAGTCGGTCCTGCGCGCCCTGCGCAAGGTGACCGAGGGCAGGCTGCACGCCGTGCTCGGGTGCGGTGGCGACCGGGACACCACCAAGCGGGAGCCGATGGGCGCCGCCGTGGCCCGGTTCGCCGACACCGCCGTACTGACCTCCGACAACCCCCGCTCCGAGGACCCCCTCGCGATCCTCGCCACCATGCTCCAGGGCGCGGCGTCCGTGCCCGCGCACGAGCGCGGCGAGGTGCAGGTCTTCGAGGACCGGGCCGCCGCGATCGCCGCCGCCGTCGCCCGGGCCGAGCCCGGCGACACCGTGCTGGTGGCGGGCAAGGGCCACGAGCAGGGCCAGGACATCGCCGGCGTCGTCCGTCCCTTCGACGACCGCCAGGTGCTGCGCGAAGCCATCCAGAAGACCCAGGGATGAGATCCCGAATGATCCAGGGGATGAACTTGTGATCGCCCTCTCTCTCGCCGAGATCGCAGAAGTCGTCGGCGGGCGGATGCACGACATACCGGACGCGTCCGCGCAGGTAACCGGACCGGTCGTCCGGGACTCCCGCGAAGCGGGGCCCGGCTGCCTCTTCGTCGCCTTCGTGGGCGAGCGGGTGGACGGCCACGACTTCGCCGCGGCGGTCGTCGAGGCGGGTGCCGCGGCCGTGCTCGGCTCCCGCCCCGTCGGCGTGCCCGCGATCGTCGTGGACGACGTCCAGGCAGCCCTCGGCGCCCTCGCCCGGCACGTCGTACGGCGCCTCGGCGCCACCCTCGTGGCCCTCACCGGGTCCGCCGGCAAGACCAGCACCAAGGACCTGATCGCCCAGGTGCTGCGCCGCAAGGCGCCCACGGTGTTCACGCCCGGCTCCCTCAACAACGAGATCGGGCTGCCGCTCACCGCGCTCACCGCCACCGAGGAGACGAGGTTCCTCGTCCTGGAGATGGGCGCCCGCGGCATCGGCCACATCCGGTACCTCGCGGGGCTGACCCCGCCGAAGGTCGGCCTCGTCCTCAACGTGGGCTCCGCGCACATCGGCGAGTTCGGCGGCCGGGAGCAGATCGCCCAGGCCAAGGGCGAACTCGTCGAGGCGCTGCCGTCGGCCGAGGAGGGCGGCACCGCGATCCTCAACGCGGACGACCCCCTCGTACGGGCCATGGCCTCCCGTACGAAGGCGAAGGTGGTCCTTTTCGGAGAGTCCGACGAAGCGGACGTTCGCGCCGAGAACGTGCGACTCACGGACAGCGGACAGCCTTCCTTCAGCCTTCACACACCCTCCGGTGCAAGTGATGTGACCATGCGCCTGTACGGTGAGCATCACGTGTCGAACGCGCTCGCCGCGGCCGCCGTCGCCCACGAGTTGGGCATGTCCGCAGACGAGATCGCCACCGCGCTCTCCGAGGCGGGCTCCCTCTCCCGCTGGCGGATGGAGGTCACCGAGCGCCCGGACGGCGTGACGGTCGTCAACGACGCCTACAACGCGAACCCCGAGTCCATGAAGGCCGCGCTGCGCGCGCTGGCGGCCATGGGCGAAGCCTCACGGGCGAAAGGGGGCCGTACGTGGGCGGTGCTCGGCAAGATGGCCGAGCTCGGGGACGAGGCGCTCGCCGAGCACGACGCGGTCGGACGGCTCGCCGTCCGGCTCAACGTCAGCAAGCTCGTCGCGGTCGGGGGCAGGGAAGCCTCCTGGCTGCAACTGGGCGCATACAACGAGGGTTCGTGGGGTGAGGAGTCGGTGCACGTGTCCGACGCACAGGCGGCGGTCGACCTGTTGCGCAGCGAGTTGCGCCCGGGGGACGTCGTACTCGTGAAGGCGTCCCGTTCGGTGGGTCTGGAGAGTGTCGCCGCGGCGCTGCTCGAGACCGGCGCCGAGGGTGAGGTTGCCGCCCGATGATGAAGCAGATCCTGTTCGCGGGAGTCATCGGCCTCTTCCTGACGCTGGTCGGCACCCCGCTGCTGATCAAGCTGCTGGCCCGCAAGGGATACGGCCAGTACATCCGCGACGACGGCCCGCGCGAGCACGCCAGCAAGCGCGGTACGCCGACCATGGGCGGTATCGCCTTCATCCTGGCGACGGTCATCGCCTACTTCCTGGCCAAGATGATCACCGGATACCTGGACGAGGAGGCCGACGCGGGGCCGACCTTCTCGGGCCTGCTGGTGCTGGGCCTGATGGTCGGCATGGGCCTGGTCGGCTTCCTCGACGACTACATCAAGATCGTCAAGCGTCGTTCGCTGGGCCTGCGGGCCAAGGCGAAGATGGCCGGCCAGCTCATCGTCGGCATCGCCTTCGCGGTCCTGGCGCTGCAGTTCGCGGACAACCGCGGCAACACCCCGGCGTCCACGAAGCTGTCGTTCATCACCGACTTCGGCTGGACGATCGGCCCGGTGCTGTTCGTGGTCTGGGCGCTGTTCATGATCCTCGCCATGTCGAACGGCGTGAACCTCACCGACGGTCTGGACGGCCTCGCCACCGGCGCCTCCGTCCTGGTCTTCGGCGCCTACACCTTCATCGGCGTCTGGCAGTTCCAGGAGTCCTGCGCCAACGCGCAGACCCTGACCAACCCGGGCGCCTGCTACGAGGTGAGGGACCCCCTCGACCTCGCGGTGGTGGCCTCCGCACTGATGGGCGCCTGCCTCGGCTTCCTGTGGTGGAACACCTCGCCGGCCAAGATCTTCATGGGCGACACCGGTTCGCTCGCGCTCGGCGGTGTGCTCGCGGGTCTGGCGATCTGCTCGCGCACCGAACTGCTGATGGCCATCCTCGGCGGCCTGTTCGTCCTGATCACCATGTCCGTGGTCATCCAGGTCGGATCCTTCCGCCTCACCGGCAAGCGGGTCTTCAGGATGGCGCCACTCCAGCACCACTTCGAACTCAAAGGCTGGTCCGAGGTCCTTGTCGTGGTCCGTTTCTGGATCATCCAGGGCATCTGTGTGATCGTCGGACTGGGCCTCTTCTACGCGGGATGGGCAGCGGACAAGTGACTTCCTCCTCGGTGCCTTTCGACTTCCAGGGCAAGCACGTCACCGTCGCCGGACTCGGCGTCTCCGGCGTCCCGGCGGCCAAGGTCCTGCACGGCCTCGGCGCGCGCGTGACCGTCGTCAACGACGGCGACGACGAGCGCGCGCGGGCGCAGGCGGCGGACCTGGAGGCGCTCGGCGTCACCGTGCGCCTCGGCGACGGGGCGACCCTGCCCGAGGGCACCGAGCTGATCGTCACCGCGCCCGGCTGGAAGCCGGACAAGCCGCTGTTCACGGCGGCCCGCGAGGCCGGTGTCCCCGTCTGGGGCGACGTCGAACTGGCCTGGCGCCTGCGCCGGCCCGACTCCGCGCCCTGGCTGGCGGTCACCGGCACCAACGGCAAGACCACCACCGTCCAGATGCTGGCGTCGATCCTGAGGGCGGCGGGCCTGCGCACCGCCGCCGTCGGCAACATCGGCGTCTCGCTGCTGGACACGGTCACCGGCGAGGAGGAGTACGACGTCCTGGCCGTGGAGCTGTCCAGCTACCAGCTCCACTGGGCGCCCTCCCTGCGCGCCCACTCGGCCGCCGTGCTCAACCTCGCCCCCGACCACCTCGACTGGCACGGCTCCATGGAGGCCTACGCGGCCGACAAGGGCCGTATCTACGAGGGCAATCGCGTGGCCTGCGTCTACAACGCCGACGCCACCGCCAAGCCGTCGACCGAGGACCTGGTCCGCGCGGCCGACGTGGAGGAGGGCTGCCGGGCCATCGGCTTCACCCTGGGCACCCCCGGCCCCTCCCAACTCGGCGTCGTGGAAGGCATCCTGGTCGACCGCGCCTTCGTGGAGAACCGGCAGAAGAACGCCCAGGAGCTCGCCGAGGTGTCCGACGTCGACCCGCCGGCCCCGCACAACATCGCCAACGCCCTTGCCGCGGCGGCCCTCGCCCGTGCCTTCGGCGTCTCCGCCGCCGCCGTACGGGACGGGCTGCGGGCCTTCACCCCGGACGCCCACCGCATCGCGCACGTCGCCGACGTGGACGGTGTGGCGTACGTGGACGACTCCAAGGCGACCAACACCCACGCCACCGAGGCGTCGTTGGCGGCCTACGAGTCGATCGTGTGGATCGCGGGCGGGCTGGCGAAGGGCGCCACCTTCGACGAGCTGGTCGCGGGAGCGGCGAAGCGCCTGCGCGGGGCGGTGCTGATCGGCGCCGACCGCGCCCTGATCCGCGAAGCCCTGGCGCGACACGCCCCGGAAGTACCCGTCGTCGACCTGGACCGGACCGACACTGGGGCGATGCTCCAGGCCGTCCAGGAGGCGCGTCGGCTCGCCCGGCCCGGGGACACGGTGCTGCTGGCCCCGGCCTGCGCCTCCATGGACATGTTCACCAACTACAACCAGCGCGGTGACGCGTTCGCGCAGGCCGTTCGCGAACTCGGCGCCTGACCCGGCCACCTCCTGCGCCGGGCGACTTCGGGAGGGACGCGTGGGACGGTCCATGCCGACGTACAGCGGAGGCCGCGATGCCCGGTAGTCCTGGAAGCCGCACCGGGCGTCCGCCCGCTCAGCGGGCCGTCGGGCGACCCGCCGCCTCGAAGCCGCCGCACGACAACCCCGTGCTCGGCCTGTACCTGCGCCTGCGCCGCGCCTGGGACCGGCCGCTGACGGCGTACTACCTGATCTTCGGCGGCAGTCTGCTGATCACCGTGCTCGGCCTGGTGATGGTCTACTCGGCCTCCCAGATCACCGCGCTCCAGCTGTCCCTGCCGGGGTCGTACTTCTTCCGCAAACAGGCCCTGGCCGCCCTGATCGGCGGCGGTCTGCTGGTGGCCGCCATGAAGATGCCGGTGAAACTGCACCGCGCGCTGGCCTACCCGATCCTCGCCGGCGCCGTCTTCCTGATGATCCTCGTGCAGGTGCCGGGGATAGGAGTGGCGGTCAACGGCAACCAGAACTGGATCGCCCTGGGCGGCTCCTTCCAGATCCAGCCCAGCGAGTTCGGCAAGCTCGCCCTGGTGCTGTGGGGCGCGGACCTGCTCGCCCGCAAGCAGGACAAGAAGCTGCTGGCGCAGTGGAAGCACATGCTGGTGCCCCTGGTGCCGGCGGCCTTCATGCTGCTCGGGCTGATCATGCTCGGCGGCGACATGGGTACCGCGATCATCCTGACGGCGATCCTGTTCGGACTGCTGTGGCTGGCGGGCGCCCCCACCCGGCTGTTCGCGGGCGTGCTCTCGATCGCCGCGCTGCTCGGCTTCGTCCTCATCAAGACCAGCGAGAACCGCATGGCCCGGCTCAACTGCATCGGCGCCACCGACCCGGGCCCCGGCGACTCCTGCTGGCAGGCCGTGCACGGCATCTACGCCCTCGCCTCGGGCGGACTGTTCGGTTCCGGGCTCGGTGCCGGCGTGGAGAAATGGGGCCAACTCCCCGAGGCGCACACCGACTTCATCTTCGCCGTCACCGGTGAGGAACTGGGCCTTGCGGGGACACTGTCGGTGCTCGCCCTCTTCGCGGCTCTAGGCTATGCGGGTATCCGCGTGGCCGGACGCACGGAGGACCCCTTCGTGAGGTATGCCGCGGGAGGCGTGACCACCTGGATCACGGCCCAGGCCGTGATCAACATGGGCGCGGTCCTCGGACTGCTCCCGATCGCCGGCGTCCCCCTCCCGCTGTTCTCCTACGGGGGGTCCGCACTGCTGCCGACCATGTTCGCCATCGGTCTGCTGATCGCCTTCGCGCGTGACGAGCCCGGTGCGCGGGCGGCGCTTGCGCTGCGGCAACCTCGCTTTGGTAGAAAGCGGGGAACCGGGGGCACCGGGTCCAAGCGGAGCCCACGGAGTTGGAACACGATGCGACGGCGTGCCTCGGCGGCGCGCTCGTCCGGAGAGCGGTGAATTTCGGTGCATGTCGTACTCGCCGGCGGAGGAACCGCGGGCCACATCGAGCCCGCGCTCGCCCTCGCGGACGCCCTGCGCAGGCAGGATCCGACCGTGGGGATCACGGCCCTGGGCACGGAACGCGGCCTCGAGACCCGCCTCGTACCCGAGCGCGGGTACGAACTGGCGCTGATCCCGGCCGTGCCGCTGCCGCGCAAGCCCACCCCCGAGCTGATCACCGTCCCGGGCCGGCTGCGCGGCACCATCAAGGCGACCGAGCAGATCCTGGAACGCACCAAGGCGGACGCCGTGGTCGGCTTCGGCGGGTACGTCGCCCTGCCCGGGTACCTCGCGGCGAAGCGGCTCGGCGTGCCCATCGTCGTGCACGAGGCCAACGCCCGCCCCGGTCTGGCCAACAAGATCGGCTCCCGGTACGCGGCGCAGGTCGCCGTCTCCACCCCCGACAGCAAGCTGCGCAACTCCCGCTACATCGGCATCCCGCTGCGCCGCGCCGTGGCCACGCTCGACCGGGCCGCCGCGCGTCCCGAGGCCCGCGCGATGTTCGGGCTCGACCCCAACCTGCCGACGCTGCTGGTCTCCGGCGGCTCGCAGGGCGCCCGCCGGCTCAACGAGGTGGTCCAGCAGGTCGCGCCGTGGCTGCAGCAGGCCGGCATCCAGATCCTGCACGCGGTCGGCCCCAAGAACGAACTGCCCCGGGTTCACCATATGCCGGGGATGCCCCCGTACATCCCGGTAAGTTACCTGGACCGGATGGACCTCGCGTACGCCGCGGCCGACATGATGCTCTGCCGCGCGGGCGCGATGACCGTCGCCGAGCTCTCCGCCGTCGGGCTTCCCGCCGCCTACGTCCCGCTGCCCATCGGCAACGGCGAACAGCGGCTCAACGCCCAGCCGGTGGTCAAGGCCGGCGGCGGACTGCTGGTCGACGACGCGGACCTGACGCCCGAGTGGGTGCAGAACAACGTCCTGCCCGTGCTCGCCGATCCGCACCGGCTGTACGAGATGTCCCGCGCCGCCGCCGAGTTCGGCCGCCGGGACGCCGACGACCTGCTCGTCGGCATGGTGTACGAGGCGATCGCCGCCCGTGCGCGCCGCTAGTCACGTATGACGGGAGGCAGGGAGCGTGGCCGGACCGACCACCGCCGAGCGCGGTGAACGCCAGCAGGAGTCGTCCGGCCCGCCCCGTGCGCGGCGGTTCGGCCCGCCCAGACTTCGTACGATCATCATCCTTGCGGTCGCTCTCGTGCTCGTCGCGGGCGGAACCCTCTGGCTGCTCTACGGTGCGAACTGGACGCGCGTGGACCGGGTGTCGGTCTCGGGGACCCGCGTCCTGACGCCCGCACAGGTCCGCGAGGCCGCCGACGTGCCCGTCGGGGACCCGCTGGTGTCCGTCGACACCGGGGCGATCGAGGCGCGGCTCCGCCGGGAATTGCCCCGCATCGACGAGGTGACCGTGGAGCGTTCCTGGCCGGATGGAATCGGACTGAAACTGACGGAACGTACGCCGGTTCTGCTTGTGCAAAAGGGCCGAAAGTTCGTGGAAGTGGACGATGAAGGCGTCCGTTTCGCCACGGTTTCCCGGGCTCCGAAAGGCGTGCCCGAGCTGGAATTGGAGCCCACCCGTTCCGGTTCGGCCGCGGCGAGTCTGCGCCGCTTCGGGGAGGACCGCCTGGTGCGGGAGGCGGTACGGGTGGCCGGCCGCCTCCCGGACGCGGTCGCCCGGGAGACCCGGGTCGTCAAGGCCCGTTCCTACGACGACATCTCGCTGGAGTTGGGCGGCGGCCGGACCGTGGCGTGGGGGAGCGGTGAGGAAGGGGTGCGGAAAGCCCGCGCGCTCACCGGGCTGATGAAAGCGACGCCCGATGCGCGGCACTTCGACGTGAGTGTTCCCACCGCACCGGCGTCATCAGGGAGTTGACGGGTATACGCGCAGGCCAGCACCCTGGTTGGGCAGCGCTACGGCTGATCACATAGGGTGAAAAGAAAAACGGGAGGTTCGGCGTGTTCGTTGAACGCGCGCCACGTGTCGACTTAGTGTCCTGTTCAGAAGACTCCAAGGAACAGACACACTGGTAACCCTAAACTTCAGCGTTAGGGTTCGGGTCGGCGCTACGGACCGTCCCATTCGGCATCAGTCGGCGGGTCGCGGGGCAGCAGTGCTCCGGCGGCTCGACGACACGTAACTCGAGGCGAGAGGCCTTCGACGTGGCAGCACCGCAGAACTACCTCGCAGTCATCAAAGTCATCGGTGTCGGCGGCGGTGGTGTCAATGCCATCAACCGGATGATCGAGGTCGGTCTCAAGGGCGTCGAGTTCATCGCCATCAACACCGACGCGCAAGCTCTGTTGATGAGCGACGCCGACGTCAAGCTGGACGTCGGCCGCGAACTCACCCGCGGACTCGGCGCCGGAGCCAACCCGGCCGTCGGCCGCAAGGCCGCCGAGGACCACCGCGAGGAGATCGAGGAGGTCCTCAAGGGGGCCGACATGGTCTTCGTGACAGCCGGTGAAGGCGGCGGCACCGGCACCGGCGGCGCGCCCGTCGTGGCCAACATCGCCCGCTCACTGGGCGCCCTCACCATCGGCGTGGTCACCCGCCCGTTCACCTTCGAGGGACGGCGCCGCGCCAACCAGGCCGAGGACGGCATCGCCGAGCTCCGCGAAGAGGTCGACACCCTCATCGTCATCCCCAACGACCGGCTGCTGTCCATCTCGGACCGCCAGGTCTCCGTCCTGGACGCCTTCAAGTCGGCGGACCAGGTCCTGCTCTCCGGCGTCCAGGGCATCACCGACCTCATCACCACCCCCGGCCTGATCAACCTCGACTTCGCCGACGTCAAGTCGGTCATGTCCGAGGCCGGTTCCGCCCTCATGGGCATCGGCTCGGCCCGCGGCGACGACCGCGCGGTGGCCGCGGCCGAGATGGCGATCTCCTCGCCGTTGCTGGAGGCCTCCATCGACGGCGCCCGGGGCGTGCTGCTGTCCATCTCCGGCGGCTCCGACCTCGGCCTGTTCGAGATCAACGAGGCCGCCCAGCTGGTCAGCGAGGCCGCCCACCCCGAGGCCAACATCATCTTCGGCGCGGTCATCGACGACGCCCTCGGTGACGAGGTGCGGGTCACCGTGATCGCGGCCGGCTTCGACGGGGGCCAGCCCCCGTCCAAGCGGGACAACGTCCTCGGCTCCTCCTCGGCCAAGCGCGAGGAGCCCGCCCCGCCCCGGCAGACCGAGAGCCGCCCGTCCTTCGGCTCGCTCGGCAGCGTCAAGCCGAAGGAGGACCCGGAGCCGGCCCCCGCGCCGGAGCCGGTGAGCGACCTGCCCCCGGTCTCCGCGCCGCCGATCCCGCCGTCGCGGACCTACTCGGACAGCGCGGCCGAGGAACTGGACGTGCCGGACTTCCTGAAGTGATAGGACAGCGCGACACCGTGAGCGGCGCGCACTTCGGCTTCACCGACCGGTGGGGCGGAGTGAGCGCCGTTCCGTACGAGGAGCTCAATCTCGGGGGCGCGGTCGGTGACGACCCCGGTGCCGTCACGGTCAACCGGGAACTGGCGGCCACGTCGCTGGGCGTGGACCCGGCCCGGGTGGCCTGGATGAACCAGGTGCACGGCGCCGACGTCGCCGTGGTCGACGGCCCCTGGGGGGACCGGCCGGTTCCGCGGGTCGACGCCGTCGTCACCGCCGAACGCGGTCTCGCCCTCGCCGTCCTCACCGCCGACTGTGTGCCCGTCCTGCTGGCCGACCCCGTCGCCGGCGTCGCCGCCGCGGCCCACGCGGGCCGGCCCGGCCTGGTCGCCGGGGTCGTCCCCGCCGCCGTACGGGCCATGGCCGGACTCGGCGCGGATCCCTCCCGGATCGTCGCCCGCACGGGACCCGCCGTGTGCGGCCGGTGTTATGAGGTGCCGGAGGAGATGCGCGCCGAAGTCGCCCGCACCGAGCCGGCGGCGTACGCCGAGACGAGCTGGGGCACACCGGCGGTCGACGTGAGCGCCGGCGTGCACGCGCAGCTCGAGCGCCTCGGGGTGTGCGACCGGGCGCAATCGCCGGTGTGCACCCGGGAGTCGAAGGACCACTTCTCGTACCGACGCGACCGCACCACCGGGCGGCTCGCGGGCTATGTCTGGCTGGACTGATGGGACATGACGGACCGTAAGCAGGAACTCGCCGCGAATCTGGCGAAAGTGGAGGAGCGCATCGCAGCCGCCTGTGCGGCCGCGGGCCGCCACCGCGAGGAGGTGACCCTCATCGTGGTCACCAAGACCTACCCGGCGGACGATGTGCGCATTCTCTCCGAACTCGGCGTGCGGCATGTCGCCGAGAACCGCGACCAGGACGCGGCCCCCAAGGCCGCCGCCTGCTCGGATCTGCCGCTTTCGTGGCATTTCGTCGGTCAGTTGCAAACCAACAAAGTGCGTTCCGTGGTCGGTTACGCGGATGTCGTGCAGTCCGTCGACCGGGCCAGGCTCGTCACGGCCCTGTCGAAGGAGGCCGTGCGGGCCGGGCGCGAGGTGGGCTGCCTCCTCCAGGTCGCGCTCGACGCGGGGGAGAGCGGGCGTGCATCAGGGGGAGAGGGAAGCTCCTTGGACGGGCGGCGGCGGGAGGCGGGTGGGCGCGGTGGCGTCCCGCCCGAGGGAATCGAAGAGTTGGCCGACCTCGTCGCCGGGGCGGAGGGACTGCGGCTCGACGGACTGATGACCGTCGCCCCGCTCACCGGCGAGTACGCCGGACGTCAACAGGCTGCCTTCGAGCGGGTCATGGATTTGTCGACCCGCATGCGCCGAACCCATCCGGCTGCGAACATGGTCTCCGCAGGGATGAGTGCGGACCTCGAGCAGGCCGTGGCCGCCGGAGCGACACATGTACGCGTCGGCACTGCGGTACTCGGAGTCCGCCCCAGGCTCGGGTAACGTCGCCAAGAAGTCGGACCACAGCAGAAAATATGGTCATTACCGCCGAAAGGCGGACGCAACGACCTCGTGGATCGCGGGTACTTGGCAGTCAGCCGATCCACCACAGAGCGGAGGACTCAGAGCATGGCCGGCGCGATGCGCAAGATGGCGGTCTACCTCGGCCTCGTGGAGGACGATGGGTACGACGGCCGGGGGTTCGACCCCGACGACGACTTCGAACCCGAACTGGATCCGGAGCCCGAGCGGGACCACCGGCGGCACGAACCGGTGCACCAGTCCCACGGTTCGCATCAGCCCCAAAGGGACGAAGAGGTACGAGTCGTACAACCGCCCGCACAGCGCGAGCCGGTGCCCCGTTCCGCTTCGCTCGCGGCGGAATCGAGCCGTCCGGCGCGCATCGCGCCCGTGGCGTCCATCACACAAGAACGCGCAAGCCTGGAAAAGAGCGCACCGGTCATCATGCCCAAGGTCGTGTCCGAACGAGAGCCCTACCGGATCACCACACTTCACCCCCGGACCTACAACGAGGCCCGTACCATCGGGGAACACTTCCGTGAGGGCACGCCTGTGATCATGAATCTCACTGAGATGGATGACACAGATGCGAAGCGACTTGTCGACTTTGCGGCAGGTTTGGTGTTTGGTCTTCACGGCAGTATCGAGCGGGTGACACAGAAGGTGTTCCTGCTGTCTCCTGCTAACGTCGATGTCACGGCGGAGGACAAGGCCCGCATCGCAGAGGGCGGGTTCTTCAACCAGAGCTGAGACGCACCACCGGCAAGAGCAAGAGCACGGACCCGAGAACGGGTCCGAGAGATGGTTCAGGGGAGAGGGAAGCACAGGTCATGAGCGTGGTCCTGGATGTCGTCTACATCGCGCTGATGTGCTTCCTCATCGTGCTCATCTTCCGGTTGGTCATGGACTACGTCTTCCAGTTCGCCCGCTCGTGGCAACCCGGCAAGGCGATGGTGGTCGTTCTGGAGGCCACCTACACTGTCACCGATCCACCGCTGAAGCTTTTGCGGCGGTTCATCCCGCCGCTGCGTCTCGGGGGCGTGGCGCTCGACCTGTCCTTCTTCGTACTGATGATCATCGTCTACATCCTGATCTCGATCGTGAGCCGGCTGTGAGCGATGAGAGAGATACGGGCTTGCCGAATGCCGACGACAACGTTGAGGTGAAGAGATGCCGTTGACCCCTGAGGACGTGCGGAACAAGCAGTTCACGACCGTCCGCCTCCGAGAAGGCTATGACGAGGACGAGGTCGATGCCTTCCTCGACGAGGTCGAAGCCGAACTGACCCGACTGCTCCGCGAGAACGAGGACCTGCGCGCCAAACTGGCGGCGGCGACGCGCGCGGCTGCGCAGAACCAGCAGAACATGCGCAAGCCCCCGGAACCGCCCCAGGACCAGCAGCAGCATCAGCAGCAGCACCCGCCCCAGCAGGGAGGCATGCCGCAGCAGGGGGGTATGCCGCAGCAGGGCATGCGAGGTCCCGGCGCTCCGGTGCCCGCCGGCATATCGGGCCCGCCGCAGCAGCAGATGGGTGGACCCATGGGTGGTCCGCCCCAGCTGCCCAGCGGTGCTCCGCAGCTGCCCGCCGGCCCCGGCGGACAGGGTGGCCCGCAGGGTCCCGGCCCGATGGGCCAGGGTCCGGGGCCGATGGGCCAGGGCGGCCCTGGCCCGATGCAGGGCCAGATGGGTCCCGGCCCGATGGGCGGCCCGCAGGGGCCCGGCGGCCCTGGTGGCCCCGGCATGCCCGGTCAGGGCGGCCCCGGTGGCGACAGTGCCGCCCGCGTCCTGTCGCTGGCCCAGCAGACCGCCGACCAGGCGATCGCCGAGGCCCGTTCCGAGGCCAACAAGATCGTCGGCGAGGCGCGCTCGCGTGCCGAGGGTCTGGAGCGGGACGCCCGTGCCAAGGCGGACGCCCTGGAGCGGGACGCGCAGGAGAAGCACCGCGTCGCGATGGGCTCCCTGGAGTCCGCTCGCGCCACGCTGGAGCGCAAGGTCGAGGACCTGCGCGGCTTCGAGCGGGAGTACCGCACGCGGCTGAAGTCGTACCTGGAGTCGCAGCTGCGTCAGCTGGAGACCCAGGCGGACGACTCGCTCGCCCCGCCGCGGACGCCCGCGACGGCCTCCCTGCCGCCGTCCCCGGCGCCTTCCATGGCACCGGCCGGCGCGAGCGCGCCGTCGTACGGCGGCAATCAGTCGATGGGCAGCGGTCCGGGTCAGTCCGGTCCGTCCTACGGTGGCCAGCAGCAGATGTCGCCGGCGATGACCCAGCCGATGGCGCCGGTGCGGCCGCAGGGCCCGTCCCCGATGGGGCAGGTGCCTTCGCCGATGCGAGGGTTCCTGATCGACGAGGACGACAACTGACGGGTGACGAACGGTAGTACGACGTAGCCGTCGGCAGCGTTCAGGGCGGGCCCCGGGTTTCTGACCCGGGGCCCGCCCTCGTGCCGTGCGCGCGTGGACGCGGGCCGTGGTGTCTCGCCCGGCGCCTGAACGGCCGGGGCCCGGCAGGTGCCGGTGAGCGACACCCGCGCCTGATCGGCCGGGGCCGGTGAGTGACACCCCCTCCCCGGCGCGCGCCCCGCCACGGCGCAGGGTGCGGCGACAGCACTCGGCCCGGCACCCTCGGAGGAGAGTGCCGGGCCGAGTGCTGTTCGGTTACTGCTTGCGCAGGCGGAACGTCAGGGACAGGCCCTCGTCGGTGAACGGCTCCCCGTACGTGTCGTCCGCCTCGCCCTGGGCGAAGTCCGTGGCCAGGACCTCGTCGGCGATCAGGGCGGAGTGGCCGGTCAGGGCGGCGACGGTCGCCGGGTCCGTGGCCGTCCAGCGCAGGGCGATGCGGTCGGCGACGTCCAAGCCGCTGTTCTTGCGGGCCTCCTGGATCAGACGGATCGCGTCCCGGGCGAGGCCCGCGAGGCGGAGCTCCTCCGTGATCTCCAGGTCCAGCGCCACCGTCGCGCCCGAGTCGGAGGCGACCGACCAGCCCTCGCGCGGCGTCTCCGTGATGATCACCTCGTCGGGAGCGAGGGTGATCGTCTCACCGTCCACCTCCACCGAGGCCGTGCCCTCCCGCAGTGCCAGGGAGAGCGCGGCGGCGTCCGCGCCCGCGACGGCCTTCGCGACGTCCTGGACCCGCTTGCCGAACCGCTTGCCCAGCGCCCGGAAGTTGGCCTTCGCGGTCGTGTCGACCAGGGAGCCGCCGACCTCGCTCAGCGACGCCAGGGACTCGACGTTCAGCTCCTCCGTGATCTGCGTGTGCAGCTCGGGGGAGAGCGCGTCGAAGCCGGCCACCGCGATCAGCGCGCGCTTGAGCGGCTGGCGGGTCTTGACACCCGACTCGGCGCGCGTGGCGCGACCCAGTTCGACCAGGCGGCGGACCAGGAGCATCTGCTTCGACAGCTCCGGGTCGATCGCCGACAGGTCGGCCTCCGGCCAGGAGGACAGGTGCACCGACTCCGGGGCGCCCGGCGTGACCGGCACGACCAGGTCCTGCCAGACCCGCTCGGTGATGAACGGGGTCAGCGGGGCCATGAGCTTGGTGACCGTCTCGACGACCTCGTGCAGCGTGCGCAGGGCCGCCTTGTCGCCCTGCCAGAAGCGGCGACGGGAGCGGCGTACGTACCAGTTCGACAGGTCGTCGACGAAGGTGGACAGCAGCTTGCCCGCGCGCTGGGTGTCGTAGGCGTCCAGCGCCTGGGTGACCTGGTCGGTCAGGGCGTGCAGCTCGGACAGCAGCCAGCGGTCCAGGACCGGGCGGTCGGCCGGCGCCGGGTCGGCCTCGCTGGGCGCCCAGCTGGTGGTGCGGGCGTACAGGGCCTGGAAGGCGACCGTGTTCCAGTAGGTGAGGAGCGTCTTGCGGACGACCTCCTGGATGGTGCCGTGGCCGACGCGGCGGGCCGCCCACGGGGAGCCGCCGGCCGCCATGAACCAGCGGACCGCGTCGGCGCCGTGCTGGTCCATCAGCGGGATCGGCTGCAGGATGTTGCCCAGGTGCTTGGACATCTTGCGGCCGTCCTCGGCGAGGATGTGACCGAGGCAGACGACGTTCTCGTAACTCGACTTGTCGAAGACCAGGGTGCCGACGGCCATCAGCGTGTAGAACCAGCCGCGGGTCTGGTCGATGGCCTCGGAGATGAACTGGGCCGGGTAGCGGGACTCGAAGAGTTCCTTGTTCTTGTACGGGTAGCCCCACTGCGCGAACGGCATCGAACCCGAGTCGTACCAGGCGTCGATGACCTCCGGCACGCGCGTGGCCGCCTTGCCGCAGCCGTCGTGGCGGCAGGCGAAGGTGACCTCGTCGATGTACGGGCGGTGCGGGTCCAGGCCGGACTGGTCGGTGCCGGTCAGCTCGGTCAGCTCCGCGCGGGAGCCGACGACCGTGAGGTGGTCCTCCTCGCAGCGCCAGATCGGCAGCGGGGTGCCCCAGTAGCGGTTCCGGGACAGCGCCCAGTCGATGTTGTTGTCCAGCCAGTCGCCGTACCGGCCGTGCTTGACCGAGTCCGGGAACCAGTTGGTCTTCTCGTTCTCCTCGAGGAGACGGTCCTTGACGGCGGTGGTCCGGATGTACCAGGACGGCTGCGCGTAGTACAGCAGCGCGGTGTGGCAGCGCCAGCAGTGCGGGTAGCTGTGCTCGTACGGGATGTGCTTGAACAGCAGGCCCCGGGTGTCCAGGTCCTCCGTCAGCTTCTCGTCGGCCTTCTTGAAGAAGACGCCGCCGACCAGCGGGACGTCCGCCTCGAAGGTGCCGTCCGGGCGGACCGGGTTGACCACGGGCAGGCCGTAGGAGCGGCAGACCTTGAGGTCGTCCTCACCGAAGGCGGGGGACTGGTGGACCAGACCGGTGCCGTCCTCCGTGGTGACGTACTCGGCGTTCACCACGTAGTGCGCCGGTTCCGGGAACTCCACGAGCTCGAAGGGCCGCTGGTACGTCCAGCGCTCCATCTCGGCGCCGGTGAAGGACTGCCCGGTGGTCTCCCAGCCCTCGCCGAGGGCCTTGGTGACCAGCGGCTCGGCGACGACGAGCTTCTCCTCGCCGTTCGTGGCGACCACGTAGGTGACCTCGGGGTGCGCGGCGACCGCGGTGTTGGAGACCAGGGTCCAGGGCGTGGTCGTCCACACCACGAGGGCCGCCTCGCCGGCCAGCGGGCCCGAGGTCAGCGGGAAGCGGACGTAGACGGAGGGGTCGACTACCGTCTCGTAGCCCTGCGCCAGCTCGTGGTCGGACAGGCCGGTGCCGCAACGGGGGCACCAGGGGGCGACGCGGTGGTCCTGGACCAGCAGGCCCTTGTTGAAGATCTCCTTGAGCGACCACCAGACGGACTCGATGTACTCGGGGTCCATCGTGCGGTACGGGTTCTGGAGGTCGGCCCAGTAGCCCATGCGGGTCGTGAGCTCTTCGAAGGCGTCGGTGTGGCGGGTCACCGACTCACGGCACTTGGCGTTGAACTCGGCGATGCCGTACGCCTCGATGTCCTGCTTGCCGGAGAAGCCGAGCTCCTTCTCCACCGCGAGCTCCACCGGGAGGCCGTGGCAGTCCCAGCCGGCCTTGCGGCCCACGTGGTAGCCGCGCATGGTGCGGAAGCGGGGGAAGACGTCCTTGAAGACGCGCGCTTCGATGTGGTGGGCACCCGGCATGCCGTTGGCGGTGGGCGGGCCCTCGTAGAACACCCACTCGGGGCGGCCCTCGGACTGCTCGAGGCTCTTGGCGAAGATCTTCTGCTCGCGCCAGAAGTCGAGCACCGCGTGTTCGAGCGCGGGCAGGTCGACCTGGGCGGGCACCTGGCGGTACTGCGGCTGCGTATTCAACGAGCTTCCTCCGGCGGACGTGCTGCCTTCCGTCGGAGGGACGAGAGCCGGGCCGTCATGGCCACCTACGCCGCTGTGTGCGGCGCGCTCCCGCGGTACCACCCTCCTTGACCCCCCGGTGCGCCCTGTGCACCGGTGAGCCCCCTCATTGGGGCCGCGAGCCGGTTCTACTCGCCGCGGCTGTCACGTCACGGCTTTCTTCCGGCGGCTCCGGGGTGATCTTCACGTCGCGCTCACCCCCGGGCTCACACCGTCCCCGGGTCGCTCTGGGCTGCGTACGCCGCTACTCGTCCCCATCCACGCTTTTCGCTCCGCCCAGTGTACGGCGCCGCGCGGACAGCGGCCGACCCGGTTTTTCACGCCGGGTGGAGCGCGGCGCCCGTACGCCCCGCGCGCGGCCTCCGTACGGCCGGGTGTGACCCGAATGCCGCCGTCGGGCGTGCGGCTCCCGGGCGGCCCGGCCGGGCCGCGGCCCGGCGGATTACCCGGCGGGGAGCTGGGCACAACGCATGCATGCTCGCCGCGCGGCGCACGGTGGGCGGGCGGATCGGGCGGCGTGCCCCGTTGCCGCGGGACTCGAGTCGATTTATCGTCCCAGCACGATTCGCGCGCAAGATCACAAAATGTGAAGGGGCCGCGGCCATGGTGGCGAAGAAGACCGCCGTACAGCAGGCGGCGTCCGGCAGATCCACGGATGCCGGCGCCTCCGGCGGTGCGGTCCCCGCGTCGGCCGCGGCACGCGGCCCCGGCGGCGGGGCAGAAGGGCCCGGCGGGAAGACGGCGGCAGGGAAGAGGGCGGCCGTCGGGGAGACGGCCGCCGAGAGTGCGCCGGCCGCCGGGAGTGCGCCGGCCGGGAAGAAGACCGCGGCGAAGAAGAGCGCCGCGAAGAAGGCCGCGGCCAAGAAGACCGCGGCGAAGAAGGCCGCGGCGAAGAAGAGCACGGCGAAGAAGAGCACGGCGAAGAAGGCGGGCGCGGCCGAGGCCGCGGAGCAGACGGGAGCCACGACGGTGGTTGCGAAGAAGACCCCTGGCACGGCCACGGCGGCCAAGTCCGCCGTCCCCAAGGCGCGCGGCGCCGCCGCTGAGCCCGGCGACCTCGCGGTACGCCCCGGCGAGGAACCCTGGACCCCGCAAGAGGTGGAGGAGGCGCGCGGCGGGTTGCAGTCCGAGGCCGACCGGCTGCGCACCGAGATCGACTCCTCCGAGCGGTCGCTGCAGGGCATGATGCGCGACTCCGGGGACGGCGCGGGCGACGACGAGGCGGACACCGGCAGCAAGAACATCACGCGCGAGCACGAGCTGGCGCTGGCCGCCAACGCGCGCGAGATGCTCACCCAGACCGAGCGCGCCCTGGAACGCCTGGACGCGGGCACCTACGGTCTGTGCGAGAACTGCGGCAACCCCATCGGCAAGGCGCGCATGCAGGCCTTCCCGAGGGCCACCCTGTGCGTCGAGTGCAAGCAGAAGCAGGAGCGCCGGTACTGATCCGCCGCCCCACCGCCTCCGTACGCCTCCTGAGCACGTACGGGACGCAGGGCGTGCCGTACCCTCGTCCTCAGTCAGGTACCTAGGTCGAGGGACTCACGTGGCAGAGGCGGAGCGCATCATCGGTACGCCGGACACCCCGGACGCGGCGGGGGACGGGCAGGAGCGGCCCGACGCCGAGCAGGAGCAGGCCCCGGAGCGTCCCCGGGGCAGGCGGCGCGTCGCCGTGCTGTTCGCGGTCGCCGTGTTCGCGTACCTCCTCGACCTGGTCAGCAAGATGATCGTGGTCGCCAAGCTGGAGCACCACGAGCCCGTGGAGATCATCGGGGACTGGCTCAGGTTCGCGGCGATCCGCAACGCGGGCGCGGCGTTCGGCATCGGTGAGGCCTTCACCGTGATCTTCACGGTGATCGCGGCGGCCGTGATCGTGGTGATCTCCCGGCTCGCGCGCAAGCTCTACAGCCTGCCCTGGGCGATCGCGCTCGGCCTGCTGCTCGGCGGCGCCCTCGGCAACCTCACCGACCGGATCTTCCGGTCGCCCGGTGTCTTCGAGGGCGCGGTCGTCGACTTCATCGCGCCCAAGCACTTCGCCGTCTTCAACCTCGCCGACTCGGCGATCGTCTGCGGCGGCATCCTGATCGTGATCCTCTCCTTCCGGGGCCTGGACCCGGACGGGACCGTCCACAAGGACTGAGCGAGGGCCGGGCGAGGGCCGGGCGCGCGTTCGGGACTGTCCGGCCCGTCCGGCATACTCGACGGGTGAGCACGATTCCCGAGATCCGTACCCTGCCCGTGCCGGACGGCCTGGAGGGCGAGCGCGTCGACGCCGCCATCTCCCGCATGTTCGGCTTTTCCCGTACCAAGGCCGCGGAGCTCGCCGCGGCGGGCAAGGTGCAGGTCGACGGATCGGTGGTCGGCAAGTCCGAGCGGGTCCACGGCGGCGCCTGGCTCGAGGTCGAGATGCCGCAGGCGCCCGCGCCGGTGCAGGTGGTGGCCGAGCCGGTCGAGGGAATGGAGATCGTGCACGACGACGAGGACGTGGTCGTGATCGTCAAGCCGGTCGGCGTGGCGGCCCACCCCTCGCCCGGCTGGAGCGGACCGACGGTCATCGGCGGGCTGGCCGCCGCCGGGTACCGCATCTCGACGTCCGGCGCCGCCGAGCGGCAGGGCATCGTCCACCGCCTCGACGTGGGCACGTCCGGTCTGATGGTGGTGGCCAAGTCGGAGCGCGCGTACACCTCCCTCAAGCGCCAGTTCAAGGAGCGCACGGTCGACAAGCGCTACCACACGCTCGTCCAGGGCCACCCCGACCCGACCAGCGGCACCATCGACGCCCCCATCGGCCGCCACCCGCAGCACGACTACAAGTGGGCCGTCACCGCCGAGGGCAAGCCCTCCGTGACCCACTACGACCTCATCGAGGCGTTCCGCGCCGCCTCCCTGCTCGACGTGAAGCTGGAGACCGGCCGCACCCACCAGATCCGCGTCCACATGGCCGCCCACCGCCACCCCTGCGTCGGCGACTTGACCTACGGCGCCGACCCGACCCTCGCCAAGCGGCTGCGCCTCACCCGCCAGTGGCTGCACGCCGTGCGCCTCGGCTTCGAGCACCCCGGCGACGGACAGTGGGCCGAGTACGCCAGCGACTACCCCGAGGACCTCCAGCAGGCCCTCGACCTGGTCCGCGAGGAGACCTACGGGTGAGCACCGCGCGCCCCGTCCCGGCCTACCGGGTCCGCCTCGCCGACGGCCCCGCCGACCGGGAGGCGTGCTTCGCCGTGCGCAAGGACGTCTTCGTCCGCGAGCAGCAGGTCCCCGAGGACATCGAGTACGACGCGTACGACGCCGATGCCGTGCACGTCCTCGCGGTGAGGGAGGACGGCGTGGCCCTGGGCACCGGCCGGCTGCTGCTCGGTGAGGCCGCCGCGGCGAGGAACGGCGACGGCGACCCGGCCGTCGGTTCCCTCGGCCGGCTCGCCGTCACCCGGGACGCCCGCGGACTGGGCGTCGGTGCCGCGCTGGTGCGGGCCCTGGAGGAGGCGGCACGCGCGCGTGGACTCACGGGGGTGGACCTGCACGCGCAGACCCACGCCCTGGGTTTCTACGCGCGACTGGGGTACGCGGCGTACGGACCGGAGTTCCCCGACGCCGGGATACCCCACCGCGCGATGCGGCGCGCCTTGTAACCGGAGGTGCCGAACCCGCTGGTGGGGCCGGTGTCGTGGCAGGCTTGAGGTCCGCCGTGTGTACGCCGAGACCCGACCGGAGCGGTGACCGTGGATCAGTTGGCCCTGTTGTTCATGCTGTTGCTCGGGGCCCTGCTGAGCGTCCCGGTCGGTGACCGGCTCGGGCTGCCGGCGCCGGTGCTGATGACGCTCCTCGGCATCGTGCTCGCCCTGCTCGACTTCGTGCCCAACGTCGACATCCCGCCCGAGCTCATCCTGCCCGCGCTGCTGCCGCCGCTGCTCTACGCGGCCGTACGGCGGACGTCCTGGCGGCAGTTCGCGGCCAACAAGCGGCCGATCTTCCTGCTGGCCGTCGCGCTGGTCTTCGTCACCATGACGTGCGTCGCCACGGTGGCCCACGCGATCGTGCCGGGGCTGCCGATCGCCGCCGCCTTCGCGCTGGGCGCGCTGGTGGCGCCGCCCGACCCGGTCGCGGCGACCGCCGTCGCCGGGCAGCTGGGACTGCCGCGCCGCCTGGTGTCCATCCTGGAGGGCGAGGGGCTGTTCAACGACGTCACGGCCATCGTCCTCTACCACGTGGCCATCGCGGCGGCCGTCGGCGGAACCTTCTCGCCCTGGAAGGCCGGGCTCGACCTGGTGCTGTCCGCCGTCGTCGCCGTCGCCGTGGGCCTCGCGCTCGGCTGGGGCGCCAACAAGCTGCTGGACGTGCTGGGGGACGTGACCCTGCAGATCGGGCTGACGCTGCTGGTGCCCTACGTGGCGTACGTCCTGGCCGAGGAGCTGCACGGCTCCGGGGTGCTCGCCGTGCTCACCACCGCGATGTTCCTCGCCGAGTACGCGGTCGGCGCCGACGACGTGATGACCAGGCTCGCCGGGCACACCGTCTGGGACGTCGTCGACACGCTCGTCACCGGTGTGGCGTTCGGGCTGATCGGCCTGGAGCTGCACAACGCGATCCACACGGCCTCCGGGCGGTGGACCGAACTGCTCGGATGGGCCGCGGCGATCTCCGGCGTGGTGATCCTCGTACGGCTGGTGTGGCTGCTGCCGGCCACCTGGCTGACCCAGCGCCTGCACACCCTGCGGGACCGGGACCACGACGAGGACATCCCGACGAGCTGGCGGGAGACCGTCGTCATGTGGTGGGCGGGGATGCGCGGGGTCGCCTCGGTCGCGCTGGCCCTCGCGATTCCGCTGGAGACGGACAGCGGCTCGGCCTTCCCCAAGCGGGAGGAGATCATCTTCATCGCGTTCGGGGTGATCATGGTCACGCTGCTGCTGCAAGGGCTGACGCTGCCGTGGCTGGTGGGCCGGCTGGGGGTGCGGGCGGACACCGAGCGGGAGAAGGACTACGAGAAGACGCTGGCCGTTCGGGCGGCGAAGGCCGCGAAGCAGCGGCTGAAGGAGATCGAGGCGGTCGAGGAGCTGCCGGAGGAGCTGTCCGAGCAGATGCTGCACCGCGCCTATGACATCGGGATGCGGATCAGCCCCGACATCGGTGACGAGGAGCGGCGCGAGGCGCAGGAGCAGCGGGCCCGGCGGCTGAAGCGGATCCGCCGGATCCAGGGCGAGATGCTGAGCGCCGCCCGGCACGAGGTGCTGGCGGCACGCAGCGAACCCGGGGCCGACCCGGAGATCGTGGACCGGGTGCTGCGCCAGCTGGACGTGCGCAGCCTGCGGTGACACCGGACCGGTCAGCCCCCGTGACCGCCGTGCGCCGGGCCGGCCGGCGCACGGCGGTCACGGTGCGTTCCGCCCCCCGGGAGCTACCGCCCCGGGAGCTACCGCCCCCGGGTGATCCCGCGCAGACCCGCCCCGGCGGTCACAGGCTCTTCGTGGGCTGCTCCGGGAAGCGGCGGGGGCCGTCGTCGGGGGAACGGCGGGGGTGGTGGAGGCCGTCGGCGGACGGGCGCAGGGACGCGTCCGCGGTGTTGACGCGGGGCAGCGCGTAGGGGTGCTCGTCGACGAGCCAGCGGATCATCCCCTCTCGGACCGTGACCCGTACCGTCCAGATGTCGTCCGCGTCCTTCGCCGTCACCAGGGCCCGCACCTGCATGGTGTTCTGGGTGGTGTCCGTGACGGTCAGGTTGTAGTCGCGGCCGTCCCAGGCCGGGCACTCGCGCAGGATGTCGCGCAGCCGCTCCCGCATCAGGTCCAGCGGTGCCGTGTGGTCGAGGTGCCAGTACACGATCCCGGTCATCTGCGGAGTGCCGCGCGACCAGTTCTCGAACGGCTTGGACGTGAAGTACGACACCGGCATGGTGATCCGGCGCTCGTCCCAGGTACGCACGGTCAGGAAGGTCAGCGTGATCTCCTCGACGGTGCCCCACTCCCCGTCCACCACGACCGTGTCGCCCATGCGCACCATGTCGCCGAAGGCGATCTGGAACCCGGCGAACATGTTGCTGAGCGTGGACTGGGCGGCGATGCCGGCCACGATGCCGAGCACACCGGCCGAGGCCAGCAGCGAGGCACCCGCCGCGCGCATCGCCGGGAACGTCAGCAGCATCGCCGACACGGCGACCACGCCGACGACCGCCGAGACCACCCGCATGATCAGTGACACCTGGGTGCGCACCCGACGCACCCGGGCCGGGTCGCGCTGGGCGTGGGTGTGGGCGTAGCGGGAGTACGACGTCTCGACGACCGCCGCGGCGATCCGGACCACCAGCCAGGCCACCGAGCCGATCAGCACGAGCGTCAGCAGCCGGCCGACCGACGACCGGTGCTCCGGGAACACCCCCGCCTCGACGTACGACCCTCGCAGCAGCGCCGCGCACAGCATGGCCTGGTAGGGGATGCGGGCGCGGCGCAGCAGCCCCCACAGAGGTGTCTCGGGGTGCCGTCCGTCGGCCTTGCGCAGCAGCAGGTCGGTGGCCCATCCGATGACCAGGGTCAGCAGGACGGAACCACCGACCACGATCAGCGGGCGGAGTATGGTCTCCATGCCCACGAACGTAACCGCCCCGGCCGGGCGTGAACCTGTGACTTCCGTCCCGCCCCTCGGGGGCCGCCGCGCACCGCGATGTCGGACCCGGCTGGCACCATGGCCTCATGAACATCGTGCTCTTTCACTCGACCCTCGGCCCGAGGCCCGCGGTGCGGCAGGCCGCCGACCGGCTGCGCGACGCCGGGCACCAGGTGTGGACCCCGGACCTCTACGAGGGCCGGACCTTCGACACGGTCGAGGAGGGCATGGCCCACCAGGACGGCATCGGCCGGGAGGAGCTGCTGAAGCGGGCCGTGCTGGCCGCCGCCCCCTACTCCGAGCGCGGCCTGGTCTACGCCGGGTTCTCGCTCGGCGCCTCCATCGCCCAGACCCTCGCCCTCGGTGACCACCGGGCACGCGGACTGCTCCTCCTGCACGGCACCTCGGACATCGCGCCCAACGCCTCGGTCGACGACCTGCCGGTCCAGCTGCACGTCGCCGAGCCGGACCCCTTCGAGACGGACGACTGGCTCAGCGCCTGGTACCTCCAGATGGGCCGGGTCGGCGCCGACGTCGAGGTGCACAGATACGCCGGGGCCGGCCACCTCTACACCGACCCCGGGCTGCCCGACTACGACGAGGAGGCAGCCGAGGCCACGTGGCGGGTGGCGCTCGGCTTCCTCGACTCGCTCCAGGAGGAGGGCGCGCCCGGGACCGGGGATCGCCCCGGAGGTCAGACCGGGGCGTAGGCGCGCTCGATGCGCTGCGTGCCGCTGCGCGTGCGGTACGAGCGGGCCCACTTCGACGTGGCGTCCGGATCCGTGCGGTCGGAGACGACGTAGTAGTCCATCTGCGCCCGGTCCGCGGTGATGTCCAGCACGCCGTAGCCGTGCCGGTCGGTGTCGACCCAGTGGACGTGCCGGTTCGCGGCCCGGATGACCGGCGCCGCGACCGCGGAGACCGTGCCCTCGGGGACCTTCACGATGTCGTCGAGGTTGTCGGAGGTCACCGAGGTCACGACGAACTCCGTGGCGGCCGAGGCGGACAGCGGGTACGTACCGGCGTTGAACGGCACGTCGTTGGCCCACGCCATGTGGATGTCGCCGGTGAGGAACACCGTGTTGCGGACGGCGTGCGCGCGCAGGTGCGCCAGCAGCTCGCGGCGGTCGTCCGTGTACCCGTCCCACTGGTCGGTGTTGAGGGCGAGGCCCTCCTTCGGCAGGCCCAGCAGCTCGGCGAGCGGCTTGAGCAACTCGGCGGAGAGCGAGCCGATCGCGAACGGCGAGATCATCACCGGGTTGCCGACCAGCCGCCACGTGGTGTCGGAGGACGCGAGCTGGGCCTTCAGCCAGTCGAGTTGGGCGCGGCCGGTGAGACTGCGGTCCGGGTCGTCGACCTCACCGTCGCCGAGCGCCGCCTGCTGCGAGCGGAAGGAGCGCAGGTCCAGCAGCGACAGGTCGGCCAGCTTGCCGAAGCGCAGTCGGCGGTAGGTGCTGCCGGTGACCGCCGGACGTACCGGCATCCACTCGAAGTAGGCCTGCTTGGCGGCGGCCTGCCGGGCGGACCAGGTGCCCTCCGCGCCCTCGGTGTGGTTCTCGGCACCGCCCGACCAGGTGTCGTTGGCGATCTCGTGGTCGTCCCAGATCGCCACGACGGGCGCCGCCGCGTGCAGTGCCTGCAGGTCGGGGTCGGTCTTGTAACGGGCGTGCCGGACTCGGTAGTCGGCGAGGGTGACGATCTCGTGGGCGGGCGCGTGCGGGCGGACGACGGTGCCGCGGGTGCCGTACTCGCCGGTGCCGTACTCGTAGATGTAGTCGCCCAGATGCAGCCAGGCGTCCAGGTCGCCCCGGGCCGCGAGATGGCGGTACGACGAGAAGTGCCCGGCCTCCCAGTTGGCGCAGGACACCACGCCGAAGCGCAGTCCGGCGACGGCCGCGCCGGCCGCGGGGGCGGTGCGGGTGCGGGCGGCGGGGGAGTCGGTGGGGCCCGCGGAGAAGCGGAACCAGTAGTCCGTGGCGGGTGCCAGGCCCCGGACGTCGGCCTTGACGGTGTGGTCGGAGGCGGCGGTCGCGGTGAGGGATCCCTCGGCGACGACGTCCGTGAACGCCTTGTCCGTCGCGACGACCCAGCGCACCTCGGTGTCCGGTCCGATCCCCGAGCCCGGTATCGCCTCGGGCGTCGGGGTCACCCGCGTCCACAGCAGGACACCGTCGGGCAGCGGGTCGCCGGAGGCGACGCCGTGCAGGAAGGCGGGGGCGACGCCGGCGGCACCGGCGGGCAGCGCCGCGGCGAGCGGGGCGGCCAGGACGGCACCGGCCGCCGCGGCCCGGACGACCGTACGGCGGCTGGGCGCACGGGCGCCGGCACGCTCGGCCGAAGACGCGGGTGTGCTCTCGGATGATCTGTGTCGAATGGTCACGGCCGATCAGGTTACTGATCGGTATGCGCGGGAGCGGGCGAACCGTCGAAAGTTCGCCCGCTCGTTCGCCGGGCTTCCGCGCGGCGTCACCGCCGAAGCGGGAGCGCGCGGACGGCGCTCAGGCGTCGGTCACTTGGTGACGCCCGCGTCCTTGAGTGCCTTCTGCCACTCGGCGGCCGTGCTCGGGGTCTCGATCACCTTGTCGTTGATCTTGATGGTCGGGGTCGACTGGACGCCGTCGGCGTCGTCGAAGGACTTGCTCATCTTCATCGCCCAGGCGTCGTAGGTGCCCTTCTTCACGGCGTCCTGGAACTTCTTGTTGTTCTTCAGGGCGTCGACCGTGTCGGCCACCTTGATCAGGTAGTCGTCCTTGGCGAACTCGTCGGTCGACTCCTCGGGGTGGTACTCGGCGGAGAACAGCGCGGTCTTGTAGTCGAGGAACGCGTCGGGGCCGACGTTCAGCGCGGCGCCGAGCGCGCTCAGCGCGTTCTTCGAACCCTCGCCGCTCAGGTTGCCGTCGAGGAAGGTGCCGATGGTGAAGGAGAGCTTGTACTGACCGTCCTTCATGCCCTTGTTGACGGCCTCGCCGATGCTCTGCTCGAAGGCGGCGCAGCCCGGGCAGCGCGGGTCCTCGTAGAGGTGGACGACGTTGTCGGTCTTGGACTCGCCGAGAAGGACCGTGGTGCCGTTCTTGCCGGAGGTGTTGGCGGGGGCCACCACCTTCGCCTCGGCGGCCTTGTCCCAGCCCGAGGGCTTGTTGCTCTGCACGACGGCGTAGCTGATGCCGCCGGCTATCGCCAGCACACCGACGATGGAGCAGGCCACGATGACCTGCCGCTTGGCCTTGTCGCGCTTGGCCTGGCGCTCGCGCTCCTGGCGCAGACGCTCACGGGCCGCCGTCTTCGCCGCCTGGCTGTTCCGCTTGCTCATGGTGATGATCTCTCCGGGGACGCGCACACGGGAGTGTGCGGAAAACGTGTGGGGGACTGCTGTGCTCGCTGACGGGTCACACGAAGGCGACCGAGCACGGCGGTCCGCGCCGCCCCAGGCAGTGCGTGAGGATCAGCTCGCGGGCGCCGGCGGAGCGGCGCACCGGGGGCGCCGGGCGGCCGGCCGCGGGGTCCCGGCGTACGGCCACGGCCGCGACGGCGATCAGCAGCGGACGGAAGGTGGTCGCGGCCACCGCGCTCAGCAGCTGGGCCAGCGCGCGCTCGCCGCGCCGCAGCCAGGCCGCCGCCAGCAGTCCGACGCCGACGTGCGCGCCGAGCAGCAGCCACGCGGTCGCCGGGTCGGCGTCGGCGAGCACGGCCGCCAGCCGGTCGGTCTCGGCGCCGGTCACCCGGGTCAGCGGGGCCGCCACGCCGGCGTGCACGCCGGTCCCGTCGCCGCACAGCACGTCGAAGCCGACGGCGCGCAGCGGGCCCCCGACCGGGCCGCCCGTCCTGCCGTAGCAGAGGTGCTGACCGGTGGTGAAGACCGTGTCGGCGGCCAGCTCCAGCGGGATCAGCAGGGCGGCGATCCGCCCGAAGCCGCGCTCGCGCCGCCCGGCCAGGGCGTACGCGATCAGGAACACGGCGGCGGCCACCGCGCCCACCGTGCGCAGCGGCAGCGGAACCCCGGACAGCAGCACGTGCGACGCGGTGCTGAGCGTCACGACGAGTGCCGTGAACAGCGCCGCGCGTACGGCTCTGAGCGGGGTTCCGGATATGTCCATAGCGAGACAAGAGTGTGTCACGGGTCCCGGTAAGAGACCCCTAAAGGGTTCCTGTGAGAGAGACGACCGTTACAGACCGGGAATCCGGCCGTTGCGGAAGAGGTCGACGAAGGTCTGGTGATCCGCACGCGCGCGTGCGCCGTACCGGTGGGCGAAGTCGACCAGCAGGGGCGCGAAACCCTCCTCGTCGGCCGCGATCGCCGCGTCGATGGCCCGCTCGGTGGAGAACGGCACCAGGGACTCGCCGGACTGGTCGTCCGCCGCCGCGTGCATCGTCGCCGTGGCCCGGCCCAGGTCGGCGACGACCTCGGCGATCTCCTCCGGATCGTCGATGTCGCCCCAGTCGAGGTCCACGGCGTACGGCGACACCTCCGCCACGAGCTGGCCGGAGCCGTCCAGCTCGGTCCAGCCCAGCCAGGGGTCGGCGTGCGCCTGGAGGGCGCGCTGGGAGATCACCGTGCGGTGTCCCTCGTGCTGGAAGTAGTCGCTGATCGCCTGGTCGGTGACGTGCCGGGAGACCGCCGGGGTCTGGGCCTGCTTGATGTAGATCACGACGTCGTTCTCCAGGGCGTCGCTGTTGCCCTCCAGGAGGATGTTGTACGAGGGCAGGCCGGCGGAGCCGATGCCGATGCCGCGGCGGCCGACGACGTCCTTCACGCGGTAGGAGTCCGGGCGGGCCAGGGACGACTCGGGGAGCGTCTCCAGGTAGCCGTCGAAGGCGGCGAGCACCTTGTAGCGCGTGGCCGCGTCCAGCTCGACGGAGCCGCCGCCGGAGGCGAAGCGGCGCTCGAAGTCGCGGATCTCCGTCATCGAGTCGAGCAGCCCGAAGCGGGTCAGGGAGCGGGCGACGCGCAGCGCGCCCAGCAGCGGCCCCTCCGCGGTGTCCAGCGTGAACGGCGGCACCTCGTCGCTCTTGGCGCCGGTGGCCAGGGCGTGGATCCGCTCACGGTACGCGCTCGCGTACACCCGCACCAGCTCGGTGATCTGCTCGTCGCTGAGCGCCTTCGCGTACCCGATCAGCGCCACGGAGGCGGCGAAGCGCTTGAGGTCCCAGGTGAAGGGGCCGACGTAGGCCTCGTCGAAGTCATTGACATTGAAGATCAGCCGGCCGGTGGAGTCCATGTACGTGCCGAAGTTCTCCGCGTGCAGATCGCCGTGGATCCACACCCGGGAGGTCCGCTCGTCCAGGTACGGGCCGCGGGGTGCCGACCCGAACTCCGGGTCCTCGGTCAAATCGTGGTAAAAGAGGCATGCCGTGCCGCGGTAGAAGGCGAAGGCCGAGGCCGCCATCTTCCGGAACTTCACGCGGAACGCCGCCGGATCGGCGGCCAGCAGTTGGCCGAAGGCGGTGTCGAAGACGGCGAGGATCTCCTCGCCGCGGTGCTCCCCGTTGAGCTGCGCTGCCGACATGCCTGGTGCCTCCTGGTGCGGGTGGTGCGTGACGAGTGGAGCGGATCCTCCACTCGGCGGAACGTGCGAAGAGGTGCGGGAGTGCCCGCCCCCGGGGGCCCGCCCGACACGCGGGCCCGCCCCCGACGGTACGCGCGCAGCGCCCCGGAGTGTCAGTCGTGAGGCATAGACTTCGACGCTGACCCCCGGACTGTCCGCAGTCCTTCGCCCAGCCCTCCCGTCGCCCGACCACCACCCCTCAACGAGGCGCTTCGCGCCGAAGCCCTGATTTGGAGGCCGAACGTGACCAAGCCGCCGTTCACGCACCTGCACGTCCACACCCAGTACTCGCTGCTGGACGGTGCCGCGCGGCTGAAGGACATGTTCAACGCCTGCAATGAGATGGGCATGACACACATCGCCATGTCCGACCACGGCAACCTGCACGGGGCCTACGACTTCTTCCACTCCGCGCAGAAGGCCGGAGTCACCCCGATCATCGGCATCGAGGCGTATGTCGCCCCCGAGTCGCGCCGCAACAAGCGCAAGATCCAGTGGGGGCAGCCGCACCAGAAGCGGGACGACGTCTCCGGTTCCGGCGGCTACACCCACAAGACGATGTGGGCGACCAACCGGACGGGCCTGCACAACCTCTTCCGGCTCTCCTCCGACGCGTACGCCGAGGGCTGGCTGCAGAAGTGGCCCCGGATGGACAAGGAGACCATCTCCCAGTGGTCCGAGGGCATCGTCGCCTCCACCGGCTGCCCCTCCGGCGAGGTGCAGACCCGCCTGCGCCTCGGCCACTTCGACGAGGCCCTCCAGGCCGCCGCCGACTACCAGGACATCTTCGGCAAGGACCGGTACTTCCTGGAGCTGATGGACCACGGCATCGAGATCGAGCACCGGGTCCGCGACGGTCTGCTGGAGATCGGGAAGAAGCTCGGCATCCCGCCGCTGGTCACCAACGACTCGCACTACACCTACGCGCACGAGGCGACCGCCCACGACGCCCTGCTGTGCATCCAGACCGGCAAGAACCTCTCCGACCCGGACCGCTTCCGCTTCGACGGCACCGGCTACTACCTGAAGTCGACGGACGAGATGTACGCCATCGACTCCTCCGACGCCTGGCAGGAGGGCTGCGCCAACACGCGCCTGATCGCCGAGATGATCGACACCACCGGCATGTTCGAGAAGCGCGACCTCATGCCGAAGTTCGACATCCCCGCGGGCTACACCGAGGTCACCTGGTTCCAGGAGGAGGTCCGCCGCGGCATGGAGCGCCGCTTCCCCGGCGGCGTCCCCGAGGACCGCCAGAAGCAGGCCGAGTACGAGATGGACGTCATCATCCAGATGGGGTTCCCGGGTTACTTCCTCGTGGTCGCCGACTTCATCATGTGGGCCAAGAACCAGGGCATCGCGGTCGGCCCCGGCCGGGGTTCCGCGGCCGGTTCGATCGTGGCGTACGCCATGGGCATCACCGACCTCGACCCCATCCCGCACGGTCTGATCTTCGAGCGCTTCCTCAACCCCGAGCGCGTCTCCATGCCCGACGTCGACATCGACTTCGACGAGCGTCGGCGCGTCGAGGTGATCAGGTACGTGACGGAGAAGTACGGCGCCGACAAGGTCGCCATGATCGGCACGTACGGCAAGATCAAGGCGAAGAACGCCATCAAGGACTCCGCCCGTGTACTGGGCTACCCGTACGCGATGGGCGACCGGCTCACCAAGGCCATGCCCGCCGACGTCCTCGGCAAGGGCATCGACCTCAACGGCATCACGGACCCGACCCACCCCCGCTACAGCGAGGCCGGCGAGATCCGCTCGATGTACGAGAACGAGCCGGACGTGAAGAAGGTCATCGACACCGCCAAGGGCGTCGAGGGCCTGGTGCGGCAGATGGGCGTGCACGCCGCCGGCGTCATCATGTCCAGCGAGACCATCACCGAGCACGTGCCCGTCTGGGTCCGGCACACCGACGGCGTGACCATCACGCAGTGGGACTACCCGAGCTGCGAGTCGCTCGGCCTGCTGAAGATGGACTTCCTCGGCCTGCGCAACCTGACGATCATGGACGACGCCGTCAAGATGGTGAAGTCCAACAAGGGCATCGACATCGACCTGCTGTCGCTGCCGCTGGACGACCCCACGACCTTCGAACTGCTCCAGCGCGGCGACACGCTCGGCGTCTTCCAGTTCGACGGCGGCCCCATGCGCTCGCTGCTGCGGCTGATGAAGCCCGACAACTTCGAGGACATCTCCGCCGTCTCCGCGCTCTACCGTCCCGGCCCGATGGGCATGGACTCGCACACCAACTACGCGCTGCGCAAGAACGGCCTCCAGGAGATCACGCCGATCCACAAGGAGCTGGAGGAGCCTCTCGAGGAGGTCCTGTCCGTCACCTACGGCCTGATCGTCTACCAGGAGCAGGTGCAGAAGGCGGCCCAGATCATCGCGGGCTACTCGCTCGGCGAGGCCGACATCCTCCGCCGCGTGATGGGCAAGAAGAAGCCCGAGGAACTGGAGAAGAACTTCGTCATCTTCCAGGCCGGCGCCCGGAAGAACGGCTACAGCGACGAGGCCATCCAGGCGCTGTGGGACGTGCTGGTCCCCTTCGCCGGCTACGCCTTCAACAAGGCGCACTCGGCCGCGTACGGCCTGGTCTCGTACTGGACCGCGTACCTCAAGGCGAACCACCCCGCCGAGTACATGGCCGCGCTGCTCACCTCGGTCAAGGACGACAAGGACAAGTCGGCGGTCTATCTCAACGAGTGCCGCCGCATGGGCATCAAGGTCCTGCCGCCCAACGTCAACGAGTCCATGGCGAACTTCGCCGCGCAGGGCGACGACGTGATCCTCTTCGGCCTCTCCGCCGTCCGCAACGTGGGCACCAACGTCGTCGAGTCGATCATCAGGTGCCGCAAGGCCAAGGGGAAGTACGTCTCCTTCCCCGACTACCTGGACAAGGTGGAGGCGGTCGTCTGCAACAAGCGGACGACGGAGTCGCTGATCAAGGCCGGCGCCTTCGACGAGCTGGGGCACACCCGCAAGGGCCTCACCGCGCAGTACGAGCCGATGATCGACAACGTGGTGGCGGTCAAGCGCAAGGAGGCCGAGGGCCAGTTCGACCTCTTCGGCGGCATGGGCGACGAGCAGAGCGACGAGCCGGGGTTCGGACTCGACGTCGTCTTCGGCGAGGACGAGTGGGACAAGACCTATCTGCTCGCTCAGGAGCGGGAGATGCTCGGTCTCTACGTCTCCGACCACCCGCTCTTCGGCCTGGAGCACGTGCTGTCCGACAAGGCCGACGCGGGCATCTCCCAGCTCACCGGCGGTGACTTCGGCGACGGCGCGGTCGTCACCATCGGCGGCATCATCTCCGGCCTCCAGCGCAAGATGACCAAGCAGGGCAACGCCTGGGCCATCGCCACCGTCGAGGACCTGGCCGGTTCCATCGAGTGCATGTTCTTCCCGGCGACGTACCAGCTGGTCTCCACCCAACTCGTCGAGGACGCCGTGGTGTTCGTCAAGGGGCGCCTCGACAAGCGGGAGGACGTGCCCCGGCTGGTCGCCATGGAGCTGATGATCCCGGACCTGTCCAACGCGGGCACCAACGCGCCCGTGGTCCTCACCATCCCGGCCACGCGGGTCACTCCGCCGATGGTCAGCCGCCTCGGCGAGATCCTCACGCACCACAGGGGCGACAGCGAGGTGCGGATCAAGCTCCAGGGCCCGACGAAGACGACGGTGCTGCGCCTGGACCGGCACCGGGTGAAGCCGGACCCCGCTCTCTTCGGAGACCTGAAGGTGCTGCTCGGGCCGTCCTGCCTGGCGGGCTGAGCGGGCGGAACAAGGCTGAATCAGCGCGAAGCGAGCGAGGGGCGAGCGCGGAACGAGCCAGGGGCGCACCCGGTACCGGGTGCGCCCCTCGTGGCCGCGGGACCGCGACGGCCCGTCGCGCGGACGTCAGTTGTGGCCGAAGCGCTTCTGCCGCTTGCGGGAGGCGATGTCGCCGGGCGTCATCTGGGGGGCGTGCTGCTCCTCGCGGCTCATCACGGGCGACTCGCCCGTCTGCTGGGCGCGTTCGGTCCGGGGCTGCTTACGATCACGGTTGCTCTTGTTCTTGGCCATGGTGATCTACCTCCTGAGGGGGATCTAGGGGCCAGGGCCGGAACCAGATTCACATAAGCCGATAAAGAACGCATATCGGGTAATTACCGTGCGTGACACGGGTGATCGGGGCTCGGGACGCGAGCGGGGGGCGAGGAAACGCCACGCCGAAGATCGAGTTCGAGCCGTTAACCTCCGCGTGGTCGGGCAGACTCGAAGGAAGCCCGAAGCAAACCTCCCGGAAAGAGGGTGGATCGCGTGGACCGCTGCATCGTCCTGGTGGACGCCGGGTATCTGCTGGGGGCCGCCGCCAGTCTCCTCGCCGGTGAGCCCTCGCGCTCGCGCATCACCGTCGATCACGCCGCTCTCATCCAGGGCCTGCGTGACCGCGCCGAGTCCGACACGCAGCAGCCCCTGCTGCGCATCTACTGGTTCGACGGCGCCCCCGACCGCGTCCCGCAGCCCGAACACCGGCGGCTGCGCGTGATGCCCCGGGTCACCGTCCGGCTGGGCGCGCTCACGCGCAGTGACGGCCGCTGGGCCCAGAAGGGCGTGGACGCCGCCATGCACGCCGAGCTGACCGAACTGGCCCGCAACCGCGCCTGCTCCGACGTCGTCCTGGTGACCGGGGACGGCGACCTGCTGCCGGGCATGATGGCCGCCAAGGAGCACGGCGTCGCCGTCCACCTGTGGGCCGTGCAGGCCGCCGACGGCGACTACAACCAGTCCGAGGACCTGGTCGCCGAGGCCGACGAGCGGCGCGTCCTGGACCGTGCGTGGATCACCAAGGCCGTACGCGCCAAGGAACTCGGCGGGATCTGCGCGCCCCCGCCCGTGCCCCGCCCCGAGATCGCCGCGATCCTCTCCGCGCCGCTGCCCGAGTCCTCCCTCGCCACGGCCACGGAGCGGCGTGCCGAGGAGCCGGAGCACCCCACGACGGCCGCCGCCGCCCGCAACGGCACCGAGGAGCGCGTACCGCCCGCCAAGGGCGTCCCCACCCCCAAGGACCTCGCCTCGCTGCGCGCCCCCGGCGCCCACCCCGCCGCCCCGCAGCCCACGACCGCGACCCTGCGCTGGTCCTCCGACAAGGGCTGGGTCGACCGGCCCGCCGCCGAGCCGTCCGAGGCCGCCTCACTGCCGACGCTGGCCCAGCTCACCACGGCCGAACAGCGCTGGGCCGACCGCGAGGAGGACATCACCACGGTCGGCGGCGACCCGTACGAGGTCGGGCAGGTCTTCGCCCGTCGCTGGCTGGAACGCCTCGGCGACCACGGCCACCTGCAGAAGCTCTCCGGGATGTACCCCCGCATCCCGCACCGCGTCGACGGGGAGCTGCTGCGCTACGCCGCTCGCTTCGGACTGCTGGCCCACAAGGACGACCAGATCGACGAGCACGACCGGTACGCGATCCGGGCCGGGTTCTGGCGGGAGATCGACGCCCGGACGGCGACCGAGCGCACCCCCGCGGCGGAGTGAGTCCCCCGGCCGAATAGACACTTATGGGCGGACCCGAGGGCGGACCGGGGAGACGGACCCCGTAGTCTCGTCCCTTGTGAGTACGCGCGCGGCACAGGCACCTCGACCCGGTGGCGATGCCGTGTGCGCGGTGCGCGCACTGACCAAGACCTATCCCGCGGTACGCGGCCGGCGGGGCGCTCCCGCGACCCCCGAGGTGCGGGCCACCGACGACGTGACCCTGGACATCCGCCGCGGTGAGATCTTCGGCCTGCTCGGACCGAACGGCGCCGGCAAGTCCACCCTCGTACGGCAGCTCACCGGGCTGATGCGGCCCGACCGCGGCAGCGTGGAGATCCTCGGGCACGACATCGTGCGCCACCCGGAGCGCGCCGCGCGGATCCTCGCCTACCTCGGCCAGGAGTCCAGCGCCCTCGACGAGCTGACCGTGTCGCTCGCCGCCGAGACCACCGGACGGCTGCGCGGCCTGGAGGCGCGGCGGGCGCGCGCCGAGCGGGACGCCGTCGTCGACGAGCTGGGCCTGGCCGCGATCGCCTCACGCCCGATCAAGAAGCTCTCCGGCGGCCAGCGCCGCCTGGCCTGTTTCGCCGCCGCACTGGTGGGCGAACGCCCGCTGCTCGTCCTGGACGAGCCGACCACCGGCATGGACCCGGTGGCGCGGCGCGCGGTGTGGGCCGCCGTCGACCGGCGGCGCGCCGAGCGCGGCACGACCGTGCTGCTGGTCACCCACAACGTCATCGAGGCCGAGGCGGTGCTGGACCGGGTCGCCGTGCTGGACCGGGGGCGCGTGATCGCCTGCGACACGCCCTCCGGGCTCAAGGAGAAGGTCGCGGGGGAGGTCCGCGTCGACCTGGTGTGGCGGGAGACGGCACCGCTGAACGTCCCCGAGGTCGCCGCGCTGCGCGACCGTGCCGCCGAGTCGGGACGCCGCTGGACGCTGCGGCTCGCCCCCGAGGAGGCCCGCGCCGTCGTCGCCACCGTCACCGGCGGCGCCGCCTTCGCCGCCCTGGACGACTTCACCCTGGCCACGCCCAGCCTGGAGGACGTGTACCTGGCGCTGGGCGGCGCCGCGCGGCAGGGGCTGGTGAGGGCTTGACCATCCGAACGGCGAGCACGCCGGCCGCCGCATCCGTACCCGTCAGGGCGACCGCTTCGAACGACCCTAGCGAAGGGGAGCAGCGCGACGTGAGTGTCGTACCCGCCGATGTCGTGCCGGGCGGAGACCTGGCCGGCGAGGAGCAGGGCGCCGCCGGCGCGGCCGAGCTCGGGCCCAGGGCGCGGCTGTGGCCTTCCCTGGCGGCCGTCTACCGGGCGCAGCTCTCCCGGGCGCGGGTCGCGCGCATACCGCTGCTGTTCGTGGCCACCTTCCAGTCGATCGGCATCATGATCCTGATGCGCGGCGTCGTGGACGGCGGCGGCGAGGCGCAGGCCGTGGTCGCCGGGTCGGCGGTGCTCGTGGTGGCCTTCGTCGCGCTGAACCTCCTCGCCCAGTACTTCGGGCAGCTGCGCGCGAGCGGCGGGCTCGACCACTACGCGACGCTGCCGGTGCCGCCGGCCGCGGTGGTGCTGGGCGCGGCGGGCGCGTACGCGTCCTTCACGGTGCCGGGGACCCTGGTGACGGCGGTGTTCGGGTGCGTGCTGTTCGGGCTGCCGATGACGCACCTGTGGGTGCTGGCCGCCGTGATCCCGCTGGCGGGCGCCGCGCTCGCCGGGCTGGGCGCGGCGCTCGGCCTGCTGGCGCCCCGGCCGGAGTTCGCCACGCTCCTCGGCCAGCTGGGCATGTCGGCGGCGCTCCTGCTGGGCGTGCTGCCGGCCGAGCGGATGCCGGAGGTGATCCGCCTGGCCCGCGACCTGCTGCCCTCGACGTACGGCGTGGAAGCCTTCGCGCGCACGTTCGAGCCGCGGCCCCACTGGGCCTTCGTCCTCGGCGACCTCGCGGTGTGCGGCGTGGTCGGCGTGATCTCGCTGGCCGTCGCCACCTGGGCGTACCGCCGGGCCGCCGTCCGGTGACGCGCCGCACAGGCGGGTTTGGCACGATGGCGGTGTGACCGCACCCCTGACTCCACCACCACCGCCGAACGGACACTCGTCGTACCAGGGCGGCCCGGTGCCGCCGCCCGTCGGTGCGCACGCGGTGGGCACCGCCTACGGCGCCACGCACGACCACCACGGCGAACAGGACGGCCCCGGAATGTTGACCGAAGTGCGTCAGGCCGCCGTCACCGTGGTGGCGATGGCGCTCTCCGGTGTGCTGCTGGGCCTGCTGTGGTGGCGGCTGGCGCCGAGCGTCCCCCTGGTCGGGGACAGGGCCGGCGACAACTGGGTGGTCTACCTCAAGGACTCCGAGGGCGAGCAGGCGATCGGCGTCGACGGCACCTTCACGCTGCTCGCCCTGGCGCTCGGGGCGCTCAGCGCACTGGCCGTCTTCCTGCTGCGCCGGCGCGGGGGAGTGCCGCTGGTGGTGGCGCTGGGCGTCGGAGGGCTGCTCGGGTCGCTGCTGGCCTGGCGGGTCGGGGTGTGGCTGGGGCCGACCCAGGACGTGCTCGCCCACGCGAAGGAGGTGGGCAAGGGGGTGACGTTCCCCGCGCCGCTCGAGCTGGGGGCGAAGGGCGCGTTGCTGGCGTGGCCGTTCACGGCGCTGGCGGTCCACCTCGGCCTGACGGGGCTGTTCGGGCCCCGGGACCCGGACCCGTGGCCCGTGTCCGGGCAGCAGCAGTCGCAGGCGCCCCAGGGGGAGAAGCCCGCGTAGCCCTTCCGCCTCCGCGCCGGGGACGGGTGACGTCAGGCCCGGCCGACAGGAGCGAGGACCGCGTCCGTGAGCCTGGCCAGGTCGTCGGGGGAGAGCTCGACCTCCAGCCCGCGGCGGCCCGCCGAGACGCAGATCGTGGAGTGACCGGAGGCCGACGCGTCCAGGACCGTCCGGAGCCGCTTGCGCTGGCCGAGCGGGGAGATGCCGCCCCGTACGTAGCCCGTGGTGCGCTCGGCCAGGGCCGGGTCGGCCATCGCCGCCCGCTTGCCGCCCACCGCGGCGGCCAGCGCCTTCAGGTCCAACTGGCCCGCCACCGGGACGACCGCGACCGTCAGCGCTCCGTCGACGTCTGCCACCAGCGTCTTGAAGACCCGCTCCGGGGAGACGCCCATCGCCTCGGCCGCCTCCTCCCCGTAGGACGGGTGGGCGGGGTCGTGGTCGTAGGCGTGGACCGTGTACGTCACTCCGGCCGCCGTGAGGGCGACGGTCGCGGGGGTGCCGCCCGACTGCTGCTGCTTCTTCGACTTCTTCGCCATCCCGGCCAGTACCTCGGTTGTGACGCATGAGCCGGTGCTCATGAGAGGGAATCGGTGAACGAGATTCGTGAGTTGGGGCTGCTCAGTTGAGACTCATCGGGCCGCGCGTCAGTTCCGCCGCCGGCAACGACGGCAGCGTACGGATGATGGCCGTCTCGGAGCGAAGGAGTTTCAGCTCGTCCCGGAGACGGGAGGCCGTGTCCGGGGCCTGGAGCAGGCGTTGCTTCGTCGGCGTGTCCAGCATCATCGCGGCGGCGACCAGGTAGGAGACCACGCCCGGTTCGTCCGGCAGGTCGGCGCCCGTCGCCAGTGACCGCTCGCGGGCTCCCGCCAGCCGCTTCTGGTACTGACGGAAGGACCGCAGCACACCTTCGGCCAGCGCCCCCGCCTCGTCGCCGGGGTCCTCGGCCAGGGGCTCCAGTTCGGCCGTCAGGAAGGGGCCCGAGGCGTCGACCGACAGCAACCGCACCCGGGTCGTGCCGGTCGCCAGCACCTCGAAGGTGCCGTCGGCCCGCTCGCGGACGGTCGCCGCGTCCGCGACGCAGCCCACCTTGTGGAACGCCTTGAGCGGATCGGGCCCGAACCCGGCCGCGGGCCCTCGCTCCAGCGCTGCCGTCGGGTCGGGCATGCCGGGTGCGCTCGGGGCCACCTCGTAGCCGTCGCGGATCGCCACGACGGCGAACCGGCGCGGTTCGTCCTCGGAGGTCTTCAGCAACTCGCGCATCATGGCGCGATAGCGCTCCTCGAAGATGCTGAGCGGGAGCACCAGCCCCGGGAACAGCACCGAGTTCAGGGGGAAGAGGGGGAGCCGGACGGTGGTCACGACGCAGAAGCCTAATGGTCGTCGGAGCGGACGCGACCGACGTGCCCACTTCCTGGATGACCCGAACCTGTCGCCCCGGGCCCGGAGAGCACCCTCGCGCGCACGTCCGCACGCACCTCGAGGAAGCGGCCGAGCGGGTCGTCCGCGTCCCGGTCCCAGGGAAAGGAGGTGACGTACGGGCCGGTCAGGCGCAGCTGTTCCGCCGCGTCCTGAAGGCGCCCCAGGCGCACCAGGACGTACGCCAGCACGTTGCGCAGCGCCGCCGGCCACGGGTCGGCCGCGGGGAGGGCGGCCGACAGGGCGATGGCGCGGTCGGCCGCGCCGTCCAGCCGCGCCCGGTACGCGCCGGCCGCTCCGCCCCCGCCGTGAGCGGTCAGGCACGCGAACGCCGCCCGTACCGGCAGCGCCCGTACGAGCGCGTCCTCGGGGGCGTCCTGCGCGGCCCTCTCGGCGAAGTCCAGGCACTCGCGGTGGGCGCCGGGTGAGGCCGCCGCCAGGTACTCCAGGGCGGCGACATGGCAGCCGTAGTGGTGCGGGGAACGGCGGACCGCCTGTGCCCACAGCCGCGCGAACTCGGCGTGCGGGGCGCGGGCACCGCGCGCGGTGTCCAGCGCGGTGCGCCACGGTACGGGGTCGGGACCGGCCGACTCGGCGGCGGCCGCGACCGAGGGGCTCACCTGGCGGAGGAGTTCGGCGCGGGCGGGGGAGTCCCAGTGGCGGTCCACGGTCAGCCGCAAGGCCACCAGAAGGCCGTCGGGGTCGCCCGGGGCGGTGGCACGCCAGTCCTCCAGCCACTCGGCACGCGAGCGCGCGAAGGCGGCGAGCCGGGTCGCGTAGCGGTCGCGGTGCTCCCACTCGGCGTTCTGGCGGGTGCGGGCGAGCAGGTCGGCGGCGGGACCGTGGTCGCCGCGGGCCGCCGCGACCAGGGCGGGGGCGAGGCGGTCGTCGGGGGCGTCGAGGAGCACGTCGTCGTCTTGGACGAACCGGGACGTCCGGAAACGGGCCGTGGCCCTGGGGGTCCGGAGGAACGCGCGCAGCATGGCCTGTACGACGGCCGATGGTTCGTGATGGTTGTGCGCCCGGCTTCCCTTTCGGCCGTTCGTGTCCCCACCCGCACCATCGTGCGGCTTGCCCGGCTCGTGTCGGTGGCCGTCCGCCGGGGTGGGGGCGGGTCGCGTGGCGGCGTCGTGTGGTCTTCCGGTCGGGGGTGGGTGCGCCCCGGTGGGGGCGTGTCGCGTCGATGGCTGTCCGTCTCCGCCGGGGGGCGGTGGTTCTTGCGGAGGCCGGCCGCGTCGTGCGCGGACTTCGGGGC
>NZ_JAGMUE010000818.1:0-566 GCF_019049165.1 Streptomyces sp. AC627_RSS907 | reverse complement strand
CACCGCCACCGGCGACGCGATCCCGGTACGCCAGGCGCGCACCGACGGGCGGACCACCACCACCGCGTACGCGCCCGCCACCGGCCACCCCACCAAGATCACCGAAACGTCGCCGCCCGCCACCCCGGGTGACGCGACCACCGCCCAGACCACAAACACCGACCTCGATGTCCTCACTGGCCAACCCACCACGATCACCGACACCAACGGCAACCACACCAAATACGTGTACGACGCGCTCGGCCGCGCCACCAGGATCTGGCTCGCCGACCGCGCCTCCTCGAACGCGACGCCGGCCAACTACGAGTTCACCTACACCGTCGCCGAGGGCAAGGCCGTCGCGATCGGCACCAAGACGCTGGAAAACTCCGGCGGTCAGCGCACCACGTACCAGATCCTGGACGGCCTGCTGCGCGAGCGGCAGACCCAGGAGCCCGGCCCCGGCGGCGGCCGGGTGCTCTCCGACATCTTCTACGACGACCGCGGCCTGCCGGCCAAGAAGTTCGCCCCCTACTACGCCGAGGGCGCGCCCCGTACCGCCCTGTTCGCGATGGACGACGCCCTGT
>NZ_JAGMUE010000817.1:0-658 GCF_019049165.1 Streptomyces sp. AC627_RSS907 | reverse complement strand
ACCGGGTACGGCCGGGTACGGCCAGGGCCTCGCGCCCCTGCCAGTGCGGTCATTTCCGGGGCCCGGTCCGTACCGCCTCGGCCAGGCAGCCTGCTGCCGGGGCGGCGACACGCCGTACGCTGTCCCTCGTGACAGAGCCAGAGCCAGTGGTGCGCATCCCGGATGCGAAGGTCGCCCTGTCCACGGCCTCCGTCTACCCGGAGTCCACGGCGGCGGCCTTCGAGATCGCGGCGCGCCTGGGATACGACGGCGTCGAAGTGATGGTCTGGACGGACCCGGTCAGCCAGGACATCGAGGCGCTGCGCAGACTGTCCGACTACCACCAGGTGCCGATCCTGGCCGTGCACGCGCCCTGCCTGCTGATCACCCAGCGCGTGTGGTCCACCGACCCGTGGGTCAAGCTCAAGCGGGCCCGCGCCGCGGCCGAGCGGCTCGGCGCCTCCACCGTCGTGGTGCACCCGCCCTTCCGCTGGCAGCGCTCGTACGCCCGGGACTTCGTCAGCGGCATCTGGCGGATGGCCGACGAGACCGACGTCCAGTTCGCCGTCGAGAACATGTACCCCTGGCGCTACCGCGACCGCGAGATGCTCGCCTACGCGCCCGGCTGGGACGTCACCAAGGACGACTACCGGCACTTCACGGTCGACCTCTCGCCTAC
>NZ_JAGMUE010000816.1:0-568 GCF_019049165.1 Streptomyces sp. AC627_RSS907 | reverse complement strand
ATAGTGCGCCGCACCCTCACGACGCTGGGCCCCAAGGTGCTTGCGGGGCGGATGGTGCGCGAGTACGTCGAGAAGCTGTACGTGCCGGCCGCCCGGGCCCACCGCGCGACCAGCGGGCCCGCCGCCCGGGAACTCGCCCAGTGGAAGGCCCGGGTGCGGGCGGCCTGGCCGGGCGTCGCGGTGGACCACGTCAAGGCCGAGAGCGAGCCATCCGAGGCCCCGGCTCCCGGCGCGCCGCCCGGACCCGCCCCGGAGGAGGTCGGCGCCGGGACGCCGGGCGAGGGGGAGTGCGCCACCGTCGAGCTGGGCACCACGCTGACGCTGCGGGTCAGGGTCTCGCTCGGCGACCTGACGCCGGACGACGTCGAGGTGCAGGCCCTGGCCGGCCCGGTGGACGAGGCCGACCGGATCGGCGCCGCCCGCGCCGTCCCGCTCAAGCCGGTCGGCGGGCCGAGCCTGGAGGGGCACTGGTCGTACGCGGGCCCGCTCGCCCTCGACCGCTCGGGGCCCTACGGCTACACCGTCCGCGTCCTGCCCTGTCACGAACTCCTGGCCAGCGGCGCCGAGT
>NZ_JAGMUE010000815.1:0-787 GCF_019049165.1 Streptomyces sp. AC627_RSS907 | reverse complement strand
GACCGGGACAGTGGCCGGGACCGGGGCCGTGCCCAGGATCGGGACCGGGGCCGCGACCGGCCCACCGTGGTGCTGTGGCCCGACACCTTCACCAGCTACCTCGCGCCGGGCGTCGGACGGGCCGCGGTCGCCGTCCTTGAGGACGCCGGGCTGCGGGTCGTCGTGCCGCCCACCGGGCCGGGCCGGCCGCTGTGCTGCGGGCTGACCTGGGTCTCCACCGGCCAGCTCGACCGGGCCAAGCAGGTGATGCGGCGAACCGTGGACGCGGTGGCCCCGGCTCTCGACGCGGGGTTGCCGCTGGTCGTCCTCGAACCGAGCTGCGCCGCGACACTCCGCGGCGACCTGCCCGAACTCCTCGGCCCCGACACGCCAGGCGCGGCCCGACTCGCCGCGTCGGTGCTCACCTTCGCGCAGGTCCTGGACCAGTACGCGCCGAACTGGCGCCCACCGCGCCTGGACCGCCCCGTCGTCGGCCAGACCCACTGCCACCAGCACGCGGTGCTCGGCGACGCGGCCGAGCGCACGCTGCGCGAGCGGGCCGGGCTGACCGGCGAACTCAGCGGTGGCTGCTGCGGCCTCGCCGGCAACTTCGGCTTCGAGGCCGGGCACTACGAGGTCTCGGTGGCCTGCGCCGAGGAGACGCTGCTGCCCGCCGTACGGGACCGGCCCGCCGGCGCCGAGGTGCTGGCGGACGGGTTCTCCTGCCGTACGCAACTCCACCAACTCGCCGGCCAGCGCGCCCGCCACCTGGCCGAGGTGCTGGCGGAGGCGCTGGCCGAACGGCGAG
>NZ_JAGMUE010000814.1:0-549 GCF_019049165.1 Streptomyces sp. AC627_RSS907 | reverse complement strand
CCGCGCGGTCGAGGAGGCGCAGGCCCTCCCAGACGGTGACCTGGTTGGCGGTCAGTACGGGCTTGCCGACGGCGGCCTCCAGGGCGGACAGGTGGGCCGCGGTGTGCAGGGCGGTGTCCGGCAGCAGCACCGCCCGCGCCCTAGGGTGGTCGCCGGCGCGGGCCAGGCCCAGCACCTCCGCCTCGCCCCAGGTGCCGACCTCGGCCGCGGTGATGACGCCGCTGGCGCGCGCCTGGACCACCTCGATGCCGGCCGCCCTGAGGAAGGCCGTGAAGCGGTCGGCGACGTCCCGCGGGTACGTGGCGGCCACGGCCACCCGCTCGGCGCCGATGGCGCGCGCCGCGCGGGCGAAGGCGAAGGACGTGCTGGACGCCGGGGTGCCGGCGGTGACCGCCAGCTCGCGCACCTGCGCGCCGGCGCCCTCCCAGCCGAAGACGAAGCTGGCGCTGGTGCAGGCCCAGACGACCGCCTCCGCGCCGCGCCGGCGCAGCTCCCCCACCCCGGCCGCGAGCCTGGCCGCCGAGCCCATTTCCACCAGGGCGTCCAGCC
>NZ_JAGMUE010000813.1:0-564 GCF_019049165.1 Streptomyces sp. AC627_RSS907 | reverse complement strand
GGTGGGCCTCGGTTCCGCCCTGCGCTCCCTGCGGGTGGCCGACCGGTTCAGCCCGGAGGCGCTGGACCGGCGCGTGGCGGCGGCCGTCAACGCCACCTCGGTACGGGCCCTGCTCTACCGGTTGCGCGGCCTGGTCCCGCAGCTACGGGCCGAGGGCATCGGCCTGGACTACGACCGGCTGATGCGGGACCTGGAGCGGTGGACCCACCCGGAGCAGCGGCAGCGCGTCCGCCGGACGTGGGGGCTGGCCTACCACGTGTGGAAGCCCGCCAACCAGGACACCGAGGGCACCGGAACCGACGGCGAAGGTCCGGCGCGCTCGTAACACCGGGCACGCCCCTGACACCGGGCACGCGCCCGCCACCGGGTACGCCCCCGCCACCGGGCACGCGCCCGCCACCCCACCCACAGACCAGCTCACTCACCAGGCCGGGAGAACCGTCCGGCCCCCTACCCGACCCCTGGAGGTCCCGTGGAGCTGCCCGCTCCCCGCGCGTACGTCGACGTACACATCCTGCAGACCGTCCCCCCGGCCAACCTCAACCGTGACGACCAGGGGAACCC
>NZ_JAGMUE010000812.1:0-840 GCF_019049165.1 Streptomyces sp. AC627_RSS907 | reverse complement strand
GCCTAGGCCGCCTCCGACCTGATCTTGCCGGCGCCCTCCTCGGCGGCGGCCACCAGGTCCTCGGCCTCGCCACGGGCGCGCTCCAGAGCCTCCTCGGACTGCTTGCGCAGCGCCGTGGCCCGGTCGATGGCCTCGGTGCGCACCCGCTCGCCCTCGGCGCTCGCGCTGGCCCGGCTCTCGGCGGCGTCCGCCTTGGCCTTGGTGAGCAGTTCCTCGGCGGTCTTGGCCGCCTCCTCGATCTGCTGGAGCGCGTCCCGGCGGGCCTCGCCGCGGATCTTCTCGCCCTCGGCGACCGCGTCGGCCCGCAACTGCTCGGCCTCGCCGCGCAGCCGCCTGGCCTCCTCCTGGAGTTCGACGGTCTTGGCGCGGTACTCCTTGGTGTCGTCCTTGGCCGCGCCCTTGAGCTGCTCGGCCGTGTCGTGCGCGGCCTCGCGCAGTTGGTCGGCCTCGCGCTCGGCCTCGGTCCTGATCCGCTCGGCCTCGGCGGCGGCGGCCTTGGTGGCGGCCTTGGCGTCCTCGGCGGCCTTGCTCAGCATCTCCTCGGCGGTGCGGGCCGCCTTGGCCAACTGGGCCGCCGCGTCCTCGGCCGCCTCGGCGCGCGCCTTCTCCTGCGCCTCGGCGACCAACCGCTCCGCCGTGGCGCGGGCGTCGTCCCGAAGCTGCTCGGCCTCGGCCCGCAGCGCCTCGGCCTCCTTGGTGGCCTCGCCGACCAGCCGGGCGATCTCCGCCTTCGCCGTACGGGTGCGCTGCTCGTTGTCCGACTCGGCGGCCGAAAGCCGCGCCGACGCCGCCTCCTTGGCCTCGGACAGCACCTTCTCGGCCTCGCTGCGCGCCTCGCGC
>NZ_JAGMUE010000811.1:0-615 GCF_019049165.1 Streptomyces sp. AC627_RSS907 | reverse complement strand
GTCCAGCAGGTCCGCTGACAGCGGAACGGGGGGTGGCGGGGCGGCGAAGCCGTCGGAGCCGGGCAGGGTGGTGCGGGGCAATCGGGGGTCGCTGACTCGGTAGAAGTGGCAGCGTGAGGAATCAGGTCAACGGTTCGGCAGGCTCGGCAGACAGGCGATGCCACGCGTGGCGGCATCCGTTGGCACAGGAGCGCTCTCGTCGTCGCCCGTCGGCGACGGCCAGCACCGCGATCAGCAGCCGGAAGGACTTGAGGCGCTCGTCGCGCGGAGCGAGGCTGGCGATCTTCCCGAGTTGTTGGTCGATTCGTCCTCGTGCGATCAGAACCGCCGGTGTGTGCGTGGCGCGAAGCCCGGAACGTCGGACACCTTCCAGGCCGTCCACGGTGGTGGCGCGGGCCTGAACACAGAAGTGCGACAGGATGCGCAGGGTGTGGGCCTGCTCTTCAGCGCAGAGGCTCTCGAACCACTCGATGCCCTGTGCCATCGGCCGAAGCTCCTGGGCGAGCTCGTTGAGAATGATGTACGCGTCAGCCATTCTCACGCCCCCGTTGTGCTCGGATCACGGACTCCCGCAGCCATCCAATCAGGCCATCGGGTAACGGTTTCGCGTGGTCA
>NZ_JAGMUE010000810.1:0-651 GCF_019049165.1 Streptomyces sp. AC627_RSS907 | reverse complement strand
GCCCTGACCGCCGCGCCCGCGACGGCGCGCGGTGCGGCGGAAGACGGTGCGACGGAAGACGGCGCGGCGGGAGACGGCGCGGCGGGAGACGGCGCGGCCGGACGGGATGCGGCGGGGCGGGGCGCGGCGGAGGCGGTGGCCCGGTGATCGCCTACCTGCGGCTCGAAGTACGCCGCACGCTCCGCGACGCCGGTTTCGTCATCTTCGGCATCGGCATGCCGGTGGCGATGTACCTGCTCTTCTCCAACCTGGTTCTGGACGGCGGCGGTCAGCGGCCGGAGACCATGGTGTCGCTGATGGTCGGCATGGCCGCGTACGGGGCGCTCGGTTCCGCGCTCAGCGTGGGTACGGGGCTCGCCGAGGACCGTTCGCTCGGCTGGCTGCGGCAGTTGCGGCTCACCCCGCTCGCGCCCTCCCGCGTCGTCGCCGCCCGGGCCCTCACCGGTTCGGTCATCGTGCTGCCCGCCATCGTGGCGGTGCTGCTGGCCGGCCGGCTCGTCAACCACGTGGCCCTGGCCCCCTGGCAGTGGGGTGCCCTCCTCGGCCTGCTCTGGCTGGGCAGCGCGCCCTTCACGCTGCTGGGCCTCGGCAACGGCTACCGGCTGAGCACGCAGACCACCGGCGTGGTCAACCTCGTCTGCAACCTGGGCC
>NZ_JAGMUE010000809.1:0-550 GCF_019049165.1 Streptomyces sp. AC627_RSS907 | reverse complement strand
TCGCTGCACAGTCGATTCCCGCGATGTTCGCGGGTTCGACAGCGGGTAGCGAGATGAGGAGGGGACCATGGCTGGAACTAACGCCTCCGGTCAACTGGGAGAGGCCACCGATCTACGGCGTAGACCGCTGATCGTGACGGAAGACGAAGCGCTTCTCGACGACTTGTTGCGGTTGTGCGCCGCAGCCGGCTCGGCGCCGGAAGTGGCACATGGAACGCTCGCCGGCAGTGGTGGGTGGGAAGGCGCGCCACTGGTTCTCGTCGGCGACGACTGCGCACGGCGCTTGGCGGGCGTACCCCGCAGGCAGGGCGTGCTGCTCATCGGCCGGGACCTCGACGACCCGGGCATCTGGCGGCGGGGTATCGAAATGGGGGCCGAGTGCGTGCTCTTCCTGCCCGATGCCGAGACCTGGCTCGTGGACCGGATCGCCGACGTCACCGAGGGCGTGGGCGACCAGGCCGTCACCGTTGGGGTCATCGGGGGCAGGGGCGGCGCCGGAGCCAGCACCCTGGCCTGTGCCCTCGCGGTGTCGGCCGCCCGGGCTGGGCAG
>NZ_JAGMUE010000083.1:0-33182 GCF_019049165.1 Streptomyces sp. AC627_RSS907 | reverse complement strand
GCCGCCGTTGCCGGAGCCACCGTTGTCGCCGGAACCGCCGCCGTTGCCGCCACCGCCGTTGCCGGAACCGCCGCCGTTGCCTGAGCCACCGCCGTTGCCGCCACCGCCGTTGCCGCCACCGCCGTTGCCGGAACCGCCGCCGTTGCCGGAGCCGCCGTTGCCGTTACCGCCGGTCTCGGTGCCACCGTCGCCGCCACCGTTGCCGTTACCGCCGGTCTCGGTGCCACCGTCGCCGCCGCCGTTACCGTTACCGCCGGTCTCGGTGCCACCGTCACCGTTACCACCGGTCTCGGTACCACCGTCACCGTTACCACCGGTCTCGGTACCACCGTCACCGTTACCGCCGGTCTCGGTACCGCCGTCGCCGTTACCACCGGTCTCGGTGCCACCGTCGCCGCCCGGCTCGCACTCGGGGTCGACGACGATGTCGCAGGGGTCGCCACCCTCGACCTTCAGGCCGACCTTGGCTCCCTCGTCGCTGACACCCGCGCTCACGCCGATGTCGAGCGCCGAGGCGGCGCCCGCGGCGGTCAGCGAGGCTCCGGCGGCGATCACCGCGCCGGCCGCAATCCGCGCGACACGAATCCGCGTCTTCTTCGTCATGTAGTTGCTACCCCCAGTAGCCGAAATAGTCAGTGAGGCCGCACTCGGGGGCCGTGATCGACGGGGGTGGCTGCACTGACGTCCCCCCGGTTCACATGCGCCCCAGAAATACGCATGCCGCGCTCACCCTTGCGAATGTTCAAAGCAACGTCAAGGGCATTGCGTACGCCATGTCCAGGTACGGGACGTATGCCGGACACAAAGGGTGTGAGTGTGATGTAAAACCCAGACATCCCCGGCGGACACGGGGGGAGACGAAAGGCAACCGCCGCCTGAGGGGCGGCAGTTGCCTTGTCGACAAAGCGGTGACTCCGCTTCGCGCTACTTCTCCTGCTGCTTGCGCCAGCGAATTCCGGCCTCCAGGAAACCGTCGATCTCGCCGTTGAACACGGCCTCGGGGTTGCCCACTTCGTGCTCGGTGCGCAGGTCCTTGACCATCTGGTAAGGGTGCAGCACGTACGAACGCATCTGGTTGCCCCAGGAGTTGCCGCCGTCGCCCTTGAGGGCGTCCATCTTGGCCTGCTCCTCCTGGCGGCGCCGCTCGAGGAGCTTGGCCTGGAGGACGTTCATCGCGGTCGCCTTGTTCTGGATCTGCGAGCGCTCGTTCTGGCAGGAGACCACGATGCCGGTGGGGAGGTGGGTGAGCCGCACCGCGGAGTCGGTGGTGTTCACGCCCTGGCCACCGGGCCCGGACGAGCGGTACACGTCCACCCGCAGCTCGGACTCGTCGATCTCGATGTGGTCGGTCTGCTCGACCACGGGGAGGATCTCGACGCCCGCGAAGGAGGTCTGGCGGCGCCCCTGGTTGTCGAAGGGCGAGATGCGCACCAGCCGGTGCGTGCCCTGCTCGACGGAGAGGGTGCCGTAGGCGTACGGCACCTGCACGGCGAAGGTGGTCGACTTGATGCCGGCCTCCTCCGCGTACGACGTCTCGTAGACCTCGGTCTTGTAGCCGTGCTGCTCGGCCCAGCGCAGGTACATGCGCTGGAGCTTCTCGGCGAAGTCGGCGGCGTCCACGCCACCGGCCTCGGCGCGGATGTTGACCAGCGCCTCGCGGGAGTCGTACTCGCCGGAGAGCAGCGTACGGACCTCCATCTCGTCCAGCGCCTTCTTCACGGCCGCGAGCTCGGACTCGGCCTCGGCACGGGTGTCCGGGTCGTCCTCCTCCTCGGCCATCTCGAAGAGCACGCCGAGATCGTCGATCCGGCCGCGCAGGGCCTCGGCCTTCCGCACCTCGGCCTGGAGGTGGGAGAGCCTGCTGGTGATCTTCTGCGCCTCGTCCGGGTTGTCCCACAGGGAGGGCGCGGCCGCCTGCTCCTCGAGCACGGCGATGTCTGCCCTCAGCTTGTCGAGGTCCAGGACGGCCTCGATCGACTCCATGGTCGAGGAGAGGGACTTCAGCTCTTCGGATACATCGACGACTGCCACGCATCCAGCGTAACGGCTCCGCCAACCGGTATTCGCCCGGTCGTCACGGGCGGCGGTGGCCGCGCCCCGCGCGGGCCGGTGCCCGGCTCACGGACGGACGGGTGCCGGCCTCACGGAGAGGCCGGTGCGGAGTTCCGCGTGTCCTGGGGCCCCGCGTCGCCCTCGTCACCGCTGGTGGCCAGCCACGTACCGACGCCGATCGCGGCCACCAGGGCGGCCGCGCCCGCGCCCAGGGCGAGCCGACGGCGCCGCGCGGTGGCGCGGTTGCGGGCCGAGCCGGGGCGCGGGGCACCGGACGCGCGCGGGGCCCGGGCGGTGCCGCGGGCCCCGCCGGCCAGCTCGTCGGGGGCCGGTACGCGCATGGAGGTGTGCGTGTCGCGGTTGGAGTCGGCCGGCTTCGGCCCCGGCACCAGCGGCACCGCGCCCCGGCGCCGGACGGGCTCCCCGGCGGACTCGGGGGCCCCCGGGGACGAGGCGGACTCCTCGGGCGCGTCGTCCTCCTGCTCCGCGTCGGGCTCGTCGACGTCCAGCGGCCCCATCCCGGCCAGCATCGGCAGCAGCTCGCGCAGCCGGGTGCCCAGCTCGGAGGCGCGCAGCCGGGAGGCCGGTGCCTTGGCGAGGCACTGCACGAGCAGCTGCCACAGCTCGTCCGGGATGCCGGGCAGGGGGACGACCGTCTCGGTCACATGGCGGCGCAGCACGGCGCCGGGGTGGCCGCCGCCGAACGGCGTGAAGCCCGCGAGCAGCTCGTACAGGACCGTGGCCAGCGCGTAGATGTCGACCGCGGCGCGCGGCGGCAGGCCCTCGACGATCTCCGGGGCCAGGTAGTCCGGCGTACCGATGATCTTCGTGGCCCGGGTGCGCCGCGGCGTGTCGATGAGCTTGGCCACCCCGAAGTCCGTCAGCAGGGCCGGGTGCGCGCCGCCGGGGCCCAGCGGGCCCTGCATGTCCAGCAGCACGTTCTCGGGCTTGACGTCGCGGTGCACGACCCCGGCGGCGTGCGCGGCGGCCAGGCCGTCGGCGACGTCGGCGACGATGGCCACCGCGGCCTCCGGTGCCAGACGCCGCTCCCGGTCGAGGCGGGTGCGCAGATCGGTACCGCGCACCAGGTCCATGACCAGGGCGAGGTCGTTGCCGTCGACGACGAGGTCGCGCACGGAGACGACGTGCGGGTGCTCCAGGCCGAGCAGCGCGGTGCGCTCCTGCACGAAGCGTGAGACGAGCTCCTGGTCGGACGCCAGGTCCTCGCGCAGCAACTTGATCGCGACGGGCCCCTCGGGGCCCTCGCCCAGCCACACCGTGCCGGCGCTGCCCCGCCCGAGGATCTGGTGGGCGGTGTACCGGCTGCCGATCTTCCGTGCCAAGACTGCTCCTACCGACGCGTGTTGCGCCTAAAAGTACGCGTCCGGGGAGGCGACCTTCACGGCGGAGGCGGAAATCACCCGCCGGTTGTCGACAAATCCCCAGAGTCGGGGACGCGTCGGCCGGCGGGCGGGCTCAGTTGCCGCTCGCGCTCCCGCCGCCCGAGCCGCCGTCGCCGCCCAGGTCCCCGATCCACCCGGTCACGGTGTCGAACCAGTCGCTGAGCTGGTCCCAGTAGCCCTTGCCCGTGCCGATCCACTCCTGCAGCGGGCTCAGCTCCCAGACCAGCCAGCCGGCCACGAACAGGATGACGACGGTGAACAGGCATCCCTTGAGGCAGCCGAGCCCGGGGATGCGCATCGGGTTGGCGCCGCGCTGCCGCGGCGGCCGGGGTTCGCGCCGGGGCGGCTGCGGCTCGGGGGCGGGCGGCGGGGCGTACCGCTGCGGCTGGGGCCGGGGCGGCTGCTGGGGCTGCTGGGGCTGTGGGGTGGCGTACCGCTGCGGCTGTCGCTGTTGCTGTTGTTGCTGCTGCTGCTGCTGCTGCGGGTAGCCGTAACCGGGCTGCGGGGGCGGTGGGCCCTGCGGGGCCTGGCGGGGCGGCTGCTGCGGGCGGGCGACCTGCCGCTGGGGGCGGCGGCGCAGCGGGTCCTCGTTCGGATCGAGGTACTGGACCTGCGTCTGTTCGTTGCGGTCGCGGGCGGCGCGCAGCTGGTTCTGCCAGGGATGCGGGTCCTCGGGCCCGCCGGGCTGTCCGCCCTGGCCCTGCCCCGGTCCGCCCGGCTGTCCCGGCGGCACCGGCGGCATGACGGCGGTCGGGTCGGCCGCGCCGCGGCTGGGGAGTACGGCGGTGGGGTCGGCGGCGCCCGCGGGGGTGCCGGTCTGCGGCAGGACGCTGGTCGCGCCGTTCGGGTCGTGGGCGCCGTTCGGGTTCTGCGGGAGGACCTGCGTCGGGTCGGCGTCGCCAGGGGCGCCCGGGACCTGCGCGGGCGCCGGGTCGGGGGCGAGGAGCGCGCCCACGTTCTCGGCGGCGCCGATCTGCGCGCTGTTCGCGTGCACGCCGATGCCCTCGGCGACGACGCGCAGGCCGCGCGCGAGGTTCTCGGCGCTGGGGCGGTCGTCGGGATTCTTGCGCAGGCAGCGCTCGATGACCGTCCACAGCGGGTCGGGGACGGTGGAGGGGCGGCGCGGCTCGGCGCTCAGGTGCTGGTGCAGCACCTCCAGGGCGGAGCCCCCGCCGAACGGCGGCCGGCCGGTGACCAGCTCGTACAGCAGGATGCCGGCGCCGTAGATGTCGACGGCGGAGGTCTGCGGGCGGCCCTCGGCGGACTCCGGCGCGACGTAGGCGGGCGTGCCGACGAACTCGTGGGTGCGGGTGAGGCCGGGTGAGTCGGCGAGGCGGGCGATGCCGAAGTCGGTGAGCATCGGGTGCATCTCGCCGTCGGTCTGCTTCAGCAGGACGTTGGCCGGCTTCAGGTCGCGGTGGACGACGCCGTCGGCGTGGCTGGCGGCGAGCGCGTCGGCGATCTGGGCGGTGAGCAGCGCCGCGGCGACGGGCGTGAAGGGGCCGTTCTCGCGCAGGTAGCGGTGCAGGTCGGGGCCGTCGACGAGGTCCATGACCAGCGCCAGCAGCTCGCCCTCGACGACCAGGTCGCGGACCCGGACGATGTTGGGGTGGGTCAGCCGGAGCAGGACGGAGCGCTCCCGCAGGAAGCGCATCACGATGTCGGGGTCGCTCGCGAGCTCCTCCTTGAGGACCTTGATCGCGACGGTCTCGCCGGGCTGTCCGGCCACGGCCGCCTCGGCACCCGCGGTCTCGCGCTGGCGGGCCCGCCAGACGGTGCCCGTGGCGCCGCGACCGAGGGGTTCCTCGAGGAGGTACTTGCTGCCTACCGGCCGCACGTCATGCGCTCCCTGTTGCTTGCTGGCTGTTCCGACCCACTGTAGTGCCGCCGTGTACGGCACCGGGCTGTCGCCGTGGTGCGGGTTCCCATTGGTCCGCAGGTGCGTCTTACGTTCTGCTGACACCACCCGTTCAGGTGCGTGTTCGAGGGAAAGACGCTCGACCTGGTCCCTTGGTTGCCGGGCCCGGACGTGACCGATCTCAAGCGGACGGCATCCGGTCACCAGGATGACAACCGCCAGGCATTTTTGGGGGCAGAGCCGACCAATCAAGATCATTTGGCGGCGGGGGGCGGGCACGTTGTCAGTGGCAGGTGCGAGGATGCGTGCAGTACTGGCCGACGTGCTCGTGTGACGGTGGGGGAAGTCCGCGGTGGGGGACCGCGGGGACGGCTTCTGTCCCGGCGCGCGGGCGCCCGCGCGAAGGGACCGCTGACGGCGATGCAGATCCGGCTGACCGTCGTAGACCCGCTGGGCCCGCACACCGCGGCGGGGGGCCGTGCCGCGAGCTGCGACGTGCTGGTCACCGCACCGGCCGGCACCGCCCTGGCCGCGGTCGCCTCCGGGCTGGCCGCGGCGCTCCCCGGCGGCGAGGGCCAGGGCTCCGGCCAGGTGGTGCTCTACGCCGGTGCGCAGCGGCTCGACGCCCAGCGCAGCACCCTGGGCGAGCCGCCGCTGATCGACGGCGCCGTGCTCTTCCTGGGCGCCCCGGGCGAGCCCGATCCGCACACCGAGCCGGCCGAGGTCCCCGCCCAGCTCCACGTCGTCGCCGGTCCCGACGCCGGCGGCGTCCACCTGCTGCACGGCGGGCGGATCCGGATCGGCCGCTCCGCCGACGCCGACGTCGCGCTCGACGACCCGGACGTCTCCCGGACGCACTGCGCGGTGACGGTCGCCGCCGACGGCCGCGTCTCCGTGGCCGACCTCGGCTCCACCAACGGCACCACCCTGGACGGCACCCGCGTGGGCGACCGCCCGGTCCGCTTCGCGCCGGGCGCGCTGCTGCGGATCGGCGAGTCGGCCCTGCGGCTCGTGCCGGTCCCCCGGGGGGCGCGGGCGCGGGTGGAGACGACGCCGGACGGGGAGGGACACGTACGGCTGTCCGGCGCGCAGACGCCCCCGGCGCCGTCCGCCGGACGGGGCGTGGGGACGGACGCCGGGGGCGAGGGGCCGCACGCGCGCGTGGCCGACGGCGTGCACGAGCACGCCCGCTCGGGGAGTGAGACGGACGGTCCCCCGCGCGCGACCAGGAGTAGTGAGGCGGACGGTCCCTCGCGCGCGACCAGGAGTGCGGACGGCACCGCACCGTGGACGGCCGGGACCGCGCACCCGCCCGGGGGCGGGGACGCGTCCCGACGTGGGGCAGACGCGGCCGGGGCCGCGGGCCGGGACCGCCCCGCCGGGCGGACGCGCCACGCCTACGGCACCGCGGGGGCGGGCACCGGCGCGACGCCGGGCGAGCCGCCCCAGGTCCCCGGGCAGGGCGGCGCACCGCGCGTCGAGAGCCACGGCACCGGCCCCTTGGCGGGCCCGCCGCGACCGGTGCCGGCGGGAGGGGACACGCACGGCGGCGCCTCGGGCGCGGGCGCGTTCCGTACGGGCGCCTTCGCAGCCGGCGGTTCCGAAGCCGCCGCCCCCGGCGGAGCCGCCGCCCCGGACGGCGGCCCGCGGCGCGAGGGAACGCCCCTGCGGGAAACCGACGTACCGCAGGGGGTGCGCAGGCGCAACGGGCTCGGTGCGTGGGCGCGACGGCTGACCGGCGGACGCGGCGGCGGTGAGCAGGCGGCGCCCGAGCCCGGGACGCACCCCTACGGCGACGAGACCGCCGGACCGGCGTGGACGCCCCCGCCGGGCGTCCCCCACGCGCCGGAGACCTGGCCGGACCCCGCCGCGCTGCTGCTGACGGCGCTGGGCCCGGGACCGCGACTGTGGGAGCGCGGGCCGGGCCACCCGGAGGCGCTCACCGTGCGGCTGGGTACGGCCGACCGGGTGGCGCCCGGCGGTGACGTGCCGTTGCCCGCGGTCCCCGTGACCGCCGGGCTGCGCGAGGTCGGGGCGCTCGGGCTGGCGGGGCCGCGCGCGCGGCTCGCCGGGCTGGCCCGCGCGGTGGTGGCCCAGCTCGCCGCGCTGCACTCCGCCGACGTCCTGGAGATCGTCCTGATCAGCGCGGACCGCTCCCGTCCGCTCGCGGAGCGGATCGCCGAGTGGTCCTGGCTGGGCTGGCTGCCGCAGTCGCGGCCGGGACACGGCCAGGACTGCCGCCTGCTGCTCGCCTACGACCGCGAACAGGCCACGGCCCGCGCCCAGGAACTCCTCCGCCGTCTGGAGGACCACCTGACCGACACCCGCACGGGGGCCCGGTCACCGGTCCCCGCCGGCACGGTCCCGGCCCGGCCGACGGTCCCCTCGCAGGACGCGCGGCGGGCCGGCCCGGTGACGACCGCGGGCACCGCCCGGCAGCCCTCCTGGGCACGGCCCGACGACGGGACCGACCCGGTCGGCGGCTTCCCGGGGCCGTACACGGTGGTCGTCGTGGACGGCGACCCCCAAGGCGCCGACGTGCGCGAGACGCTGGCGCGGCTGGCGCTGGAGGGACCGCGGGCCGGCATCCACGTCGTGTGCCTCGCCGAGACGGCCGCCGCCTCCCCGACGTCCCCGGTGACGGAGACGTACGAGGCGGCCTGCGCGGCGTCGCCGGTGTTCCCCGAGTGCGGCGCCGTGGCGCTGCTCAGCGGAGACGTGGCGACGGCCCTGCGGCTGCTGCGGGTCGCCCGCGCGGGCGCCGCCCCGGGTGCTCCGGCCGCCCCCGCCGGCCCGGTCGGTCACGGCACCCTCGGCACGGCCGACGCCGTCTCCCTCGCCTGGGCCGAGCGGTTCGCCCGCGCGCTGGCACCGCTGCGCACCGACGGCCCCCTCGGCGAACGGCACGCGCGGGTGTCCGCGCCGCTGCCCCTGGCGGCCCGGCTCCTCGACGAGCTGGGCCTCGCCCGGGCCACCCCGGCCTCCCTGATGGCCCGGTGGGCGGACGCGGCCGACGACACGGAGGCCCTCGGCGGACGCGCGCACGCCGTGCTGGGCGCCGGACCGCGCGGCCCGGTCACGGCCGACCTCACGGCCGAGGGACCGCACCTGCTGGTCGAGGGCCCACCCGGCAGCGGCCGCACCGAGCTGCTGCGGGCGCTCGTCGCCTCGCTCGCCTCCGCCGAACGCCCCGACCGCCTCGGCATCGTCCTGATGGACGGCCGCGACAGCGTGGGAGCGGGCGGCGGGCACGGGGAGGGACTGCGCGTCTGTACGGACGTACCGCACGTGACCACCCATCTCACCGCCAACGACCCCGTACGCATGCGGGAGTTCGCCCAGTCCCTGAGCGCCGAGCTGAAGCGGCGCGCCGAACTGCTCGGCCGGTCGGACTTCGCGCAGTGGCACACCGGGCGCGAGGTGTCGGGCCGGATGGTCGCCCAGCGCACGGCGGGGGGCGGCGGCGCCCTGGGGCCGGCGGCGATATCGGACTCCGGGGACGTCGAATCCCCGCCCAGCTCCACGCTGCGGCTGCGGCCGGGCGCGGCCCGGCGCCGGGCGGGGACGGCGCCCCCGCTTCCCCGCCTCGTCGTGGTCGTGGACGACCTCGACGCCCTCGTGACTCCCCCGCTCGGCTCCCCCGGGCGGCCCGCGGCGGGGTCGGTGATGCGGGCGCTGGAGGCGGTCGCGCGGGAGGGCGAGCGGCTCGGCGTGCACCTGGTGGCCGCCACCGCGCCCGGGGGCCGTACGGCCCAGACGGAACCGGCCCTCCGCGCCACCCTGCGCGTCACCCTCGACGCGCCGGTGCCGGGACCGGACGAACCGGCGCCGGGGCGTGGGCGGTTGGTCCGCGCGGACGGGCGGGCCGTGGTGTTCCAGGGCGGCCGGGTCACGGGGCGCATCCCGCGGACGGCGACCCTGCGGCCCACGGTGGTCCCGCTGGAGTGGCACCGCATGGGCGACCCGCCCGCCCGGCGCCCGGTACGGGAACTGGGCAACGGGCCGACGGACCTGGCGCTGCTGGCCAGCGCGTTGGAGCGGGCCGCCCGGGAGGTGGGGGCGGCGGAGGTGCCCTCACTGCTGTAGCACCGGCGGTTCCCGTACGGGCGGTAGCCCCGGTAGGGGGCGGCAGCCGGGGCTCGCCCGGTGGCCGCCCCCTACCGGGGCTACCGCCCCTGTCACCACGCCGGACGCGTGCCCCAGCACGTCCCGGCATGGCGACACATCCACGTCCGGCGTGGCGGCCCCCCTATCCGGTCCGGTGTGGCGACACACCCCGTCCCGGCGTGGCGACACACCCCGTCCCGGCGTGGCGGCACCGCCCCGTCCCGCGCAGTGCCGCAGCCCGCCCAGCGTCACGCCACCCCGTCCGACGCAGTACCGCGGCCCGCCCAGCGTCACGCCACCCCGTCCGGCGCAGTGCCGCGGCCCGCCCAGCGTCACGCCACCCCGTCCGGCGCAGTGCCGCAGCCCGCCCAGCGTCACGCCACACCCTCCGGTGCAGTACCGCAGCCCGCCCAGCGTCACGCCACACCCTCCGGCGCAGTACCGCAGCCCGCCCAGCGTCACGCCACACCCTCCGGCGCAGGGCCACCTCCAGCGTTGCGCCACAGCCCCGCCCGGCGTGGTGCCGCAACCCCGCCCGGCGTCACGCCCGGCGTCGCGCCCAAGCCCCGCCCGGCGTTCGCCGGCGAGGCCGTTCGGGCCGAAGCGGGGGCCTGGGGCGGCGGCCCCCGTGCCGGCCGTACCCGTGCCCGGTGCCTGGTCACGACGCGGTCACGATCTCCCGCCTGACAGCGGACGCGCTCTTGCCGCCCTCACCCCCCTGGCGTACACCAGAGCGCACGGGACAGCGCCGAACGTTCGACGAGGAACGAAGAACGGGGCAGTGATGCGCACGAGCAGCACCATCCGGACACGCAGGGCCGCCAAGAAGACCACCCGGCTCGCAGCCACCCTCGCCGCGGGAGCCCTCGCCCTCTCGCTCACCGCGTGCGGCGACGACGACAGCGGAAGCGGCGACAAGGACGGTCAGGGCACCGGTGACAAGGAGACGTCCTCCACCGTCACCCTGCCCAGGCTGGACGGCGAGAGTCTGGAGGTCGCCGCCGTCTGGACCGGCGCCGAGCAGAAGAACTTCAAGACGGTCCTCGCCGAGTTCGAGAAACGCACCGGCGCCAAGGTGACCTTCGTCCCCGCCCAGGACCCGATCATCAACTTCCTCGGCTCGAAGATCGCGGGCGGCGCCCCGCCGGACGTGGCGCTGCTCCCTCAGCCCGGCGCCATCAAGCAGGCGGTCGACAAGGGCTGGGCCAAGCCCCTGGGCGCCGAGGCCACCAAGGAACTCGGCGAGAACTACTCGCAGGGCTGGCAGGACATCGGCAAGGTCGGCGGCAAGCAGTACGGCGTCTACTACAAGGCCGCCAACAAGTCCCTGATCTGGTACAACGCGCAGGTCTTCGAGAACGCGGGGGCCGCCGAGCCCAAGACCTGGGACGAGCTGCTCACCACCGCCCAGACGGTCTACGACTCCGGCGTCACGCCGTTCTCGGTGGGCGGCGCGGAGGGCTGGACCCTCACCGACTGGTTCGAGAACGTCTACCTCTCGCAGGCCGGGCCGGAGAAGTACGACCAGCTCGCCCAGCACAAGATCAAGTGGACGGACCCGTCCGTCAAGGAGGCGCTGACCACCCTCGCCGAGATCTGGGGCAAGAAGGACTACGTCGCGGGCGGCGCGGCCGGCGCCCTCCAGACGGACTTCCCCGCCTCGGTGACGCAGACCTTCACCGGCGGCGACCAGCCCAAGGCGGGCATGGTCTACGAGGGCGACTTCGCGCAGGTCAACATCGGCCAGACGAAGTCGAAGGTCGGCACGGACGCGAAGGTGTTCCCGTTCCCGGCCGTCGGCGACACCGCGCCGGTGGTCTCCGGCGGGGACGCGGCCGTGATCCTCGAGGACTCGAAGGCGGCGCAGGCGCTGGCCACCTGGCTGGCGTCTCCCGACGCGGCGGCGATCCACGCGAAGCTGGGCGGTTTCCTCTCGCCGAACAAGGCCATCGACACCTCGGTGTACCCGAACGAGGTGCAGAAGAAGATCGCCGAGGCCCTGATCGCGGCCGGCGACGACTTCCGCTTCGACATGTCGGACCAGGCCCCGCAGGCCTTCGGCGGCACGCCCGGCAAGGGCGAGTGGAAGACGCTGCAGGACTTCCTGAAGAACCCGAAGGACGTCGCCGGCACCCAGGCGAAGCTGGAGGCGGACGCGGCGGCCGCCTACGGAGGCTGACGCGATGGCGTCGGCCACGGCGGCGGGGACCTCGCCGGCCCCCGCCGCCCCCAAGTCGCGCAAGAGCGTGACCGGCACCCGCAGAACCGTGGCGGCCCTCTTCCTGCTGCCCGCCCTGGTGCTGCTCGGCGCGCTCGTGGTCTACCCGATCGGGTACTCACTGATCCGCAGCTTCTACGACCAGTCCGGCGACTCCTTCGCCGGGTTCGACAACTACGAGGCGCTGTTCACCGACGACGGCATCCGCACCGCCCTGAAGAACAACGTCCTCTGGGTGGTGTTCGCGCCGACGGTCGCCACCGCACTCGGTCTGATCTTCGCGGTGCTGACCGAACGGGTGCGCTGGGGCACGGCGTTCAAGCTGGTCGTCTTCATGCCGATGGCGATCTCGATGCTGGCGGCGGGCATCATCTTCCGCCTGGTGTACGACCAGGACCCGGACAAGGGCGTCGCGAACGCGGTGTGGGTCGGGGTGCACGACACCTTCGCCGAGTCGTCCGCGTTCCCGAAGGCGCACCCGGGCCGTGAGTCGCCGCTGAAGGCGGCCGGCGGGGGCGCCTTCATCACCAGGGAGCCGGTCCGTACGGGCGAGGCCGTGGCACTCCCCCTCGTCGGTGTCGCCCCGGACCTGATGCCGGACAGCGCGAAGAGGGCCCGGTCCGCCGAACCCGAGGACGGGAGGATCACCGGCACCACCTGGCAGGACTTCACCCGCGGCAAGGGCGTCGGGACACTGGGCGGCGTCGACGCCACCGAGCTGGGCTACGCCGGGATGAGGATCGAGGCCGTCAGGGACGGCAAGGTCGTCGCGTCGGCCACGGCGGCCGGCGACGGCACGTTCTCCCTGCCCGCCGCGGCCGACGGGGCGCAGCTCAGGCTCCCCGCCGACAACTTCAAGGAGCCGTACAACGGCCTGGACTGGCTCGGCCCCTCGCTCGTCACCCCGGCCATCATCGGGTCGTACGTGTGGATGTGGGCGGGCTTCGCGATGGTGCTGATCGCGGCGGGGCTGGCCGGCGTCCCCCGGGAGCTCCTGGAGGCCGCCCGGGTCGACGGCGCCAACGAGTGGCAGGTCTTCAGACGGGTCACGGTCCCGCTCCTCGCGCCGGTCCTGGCGGTCGTGGTCGTCACCCTGATGATCAACGTGCTGAAGGTCTTCGACCTGGTCTTCATCATCGCCCCCGGCTCCTCCCAGGACGACGCGAACGTGCTCGCCCTGGAGCTGTACCGCAAGGGCTTCGCCTCCGACCAGCCGGGCATCGCCAGCGCCATCGCGGTGTTCCTGCTGCTCCTGGTCATCCCGGTGATGTGGTTCAACGTCAGGCGACTGCGGCGGGAGGTGCGGCGATGACCGCGGAGGCGGGTTCCCCCACCAAGGCGGCCACCGAGCCGCCCGAGGCCGTCGTCGAGGCCAGGCAGCCGCTGGGGTCACGGCTCGCCGAGCGGGTCAGCGGCGGACTGGTCCGGGTGTTCCTGATCGTCGTGGGCCTGTTCTGGCTGGTCCCCACGATCGGCCTGCTGCTGTCCTCGCTGCGCACTCCGCAGGACATGGCGGCGAGCGGCTGGTGGGAGGTCTTCACCAAGCCCTCCCAGCTCACCTTCCAGAGCTACGAGGAGCTGCTGGAGAACGGCGACATCACCTCCTCCCTGGTCAACACCGCGCTGATCACGGTCCCCGCGACGGTCCTGGTCGTCGTCATCGGCTCGCTCGCCGGCTACGCGTTCGCGTGGATGGACTTCCCCGGCCGCGACTGGTGGTTCCTGGCCGTGGTCGGACTGCTGGTCGTCCCCGTGCAGGTGGCGCTGATCCCGATCGCCGAACTCTTCGGAAAGATCGGCCTCTTCGGTTCGATCGTCGGCGTGGTCCTCTTCCACGTCGGCTTCGGACTGCCCTTCGCCGTGTTCCTGCTGCGGAACTTCTTCGCGGAGATCCCGAGGGAGCTGCTGGAGGCGGCCCGGCTCGACGGCGCCGGTGAACTGCGGCTGTTCGCACGGGTCGTGATGCCGCTGGGCGGGCCCGCGATCGCGAGCCTCGGCATCTTCCAGTTCCTGTGGGTGTGGAACGACATGCTGGTCGCGCTGATCTTCTCGGACTCCGGGAGCCAGCCGATCACCGTCGCCCTGCAGACGCAGGTACGGCAGTTCGGCAACAACGTCGACGTCCTGGCGCCGGGCGCCTTCATCTCCATGGTGGTCCCGCTGGCCGTGTTCTTCGCGTTCCAGCGGCAGTTCGTGTCCGGCGTGATGGCGGGCGCCGTCAAGTAGCCGCTGGGACGACACCCTTGAGGGGGCGGGCCGGTCACCGGTCCGCCCCCTCGTTCGTGTGTGCGCCCCGGTCCCCCGAATGCCGCAGGGACCGTAACCAAGTCACTCCATCGGCCGTTCCCGGGCCGAACGCCCGCGCCGACCCCGCCGACCCATGGATGTCCCCGTGCCCCGGTTCAGTGTCATCGTCCCCGCGTACCAGGTCCAGGCGTATCTGCACGCGTGCCTGGATTCGGTGGTGTCCCAGTCGTACCCGGACCTCGAACTGATCGTGGTCGACGACTGCTCGCCGGACGCCTGCGGTGCGATCGCCGACGAGTTCGCGGCCCGCGACCCGCGCGTGCGCGCGGTGCACCTGCCGGTGAACCAGGGTCTGGGCCCCGCCCGCAACGCCGGGATGGAACGGGCGAGCGGGGACTACCTGGTCTTCCTGGACGGCGACGACACCCTCGCCCCGGACGCCTTGCGGGCCGTCGCCGGCCGGATTGAGGAGACCGGGGAGCCGGACGTCCTGGTCTACGACTACGCGCGCACGTACTGGACCGGCGAGACGGTCCGCAACCGGGCCGCCGCGCACCTGACCGAGCGGGGCCCGGCGCCGTTCCGGCTGACCGACCGGCCGGAACTGCTGCGGCTGCTGATGGTGGCCTGGAACAAGACGGTCCGGCGGGAGTTCGCCGAGCGCGCGGGCTTCGCGTTCCCGCCCGGCTACTACGAGGACACCCCGTGGACCTACCCGGTCCTGATGACGGCGGAGTCCATCGCCACCCTGGACCGGGTCTGCGTCCACTACCGGCAGCGCAGACGGGGCAGCATCCTGGGCACCCCCAGCGAGCGCCACCTGGACGTCTTCACGCAGTACGACCGGGTCTTCGCGTACCTCGAGTCGCACCCCGAGCTGGCCCGCTGGCGGCCGGTGCTGTTCCGCCGCATGGCCGACCACCTGACGACGGTCTTCACCCGCCCCGACCGCCTCCCGCGCTCCCTGCGCGCCGAGTTCCTGCGCCGGGCCCGCGTCCACTGCCGCCGCTACCGCGTCCCCGGCGCCCCCGCCCCGCTGCCCGTGCGCCTGCGTCACGCCCTGCTCCGGCTGGGCCTGCGCCGCACCTACGAGGCCCTGCGGCTGGCGTCGGCCCTGCGCCGCCGGACGGGGAAGGCCGCCGCCCGGCTGCTGCGGACCGTGCGGTCGGCCGTCCTACGCCTGCACTACCGGATCCAGCGCCGCCTGCCCCTGCGCGCCGACCGGGCCGTCTTCGCCGCCGACGGGGACCGGGGCCACGGCTGCAACCCGGGCGCGCTGGAGGAGGCGTTCCGCGCCTTCGCCCCGCACGTGCGCACGGCGTGGGCCGCCGCCCCCGCGCACCACCACACGCTCCCGCCCGGCCCGCGCCGCCTGACGCCCGGCACGGCCGCGTACTGGACGGCGCTGGCCCGCTCCCGGTACCTGGTGCACAACACCGCCTTCGACGCCGGTCTGGTCAAGCGCCGGGGCCAGGTCCTGATCCAGACGCAGGCCGGGACCCCGCTGGCGTACGCGGGCCTGGACCTCCAGGAGCGTCCGGCCGCCGCCCGCGACACGGACCTCACCCGGCTGCTGCGCGACGTCGACTCCTGGGACTACGTCGTCTCGGCCAACCAGCACTCCACCCTGACCTGGGAACGGGTCCACCCCGGCGGCTACACCGTCCTGGAGTACGGCCAGCCCCGCACCGACGTCTTCCAGCGGGCGACGGCCGCGGACGTGGCCCGGCTGCGCGAGAGCCTCGGCATCCCCGACGGCACGGTCGCGGTCCTGTACGCCCCCGCCCACCGCGACTACCGCCGCACCCAGCGCCCCGCCCTGGACCTGGAACGCGTCGTCACCCGCCTCGGCCCGCGATTCATGGTGCTGGTCCGCGCCGCCCCCGGACACGGCGGACCCGGCGGACCCCTCGCCGCGTGCGGGGGCCGCGTCCTCGACGTCGGCGACCACCCGGACGTGCAGTCGCTGTGCCTGGCCTCGGACGCCCTGCTGACCGACTACTCGCCCCTGGTGTTCGACTACGCGGGACTGGACCGCCCGATCGTGCTCCACGCGCACGAGCCGGAGGCCTACGAGGCGGCCCGCGGCACCTACGTCGACCTGCGCGCGTTCCCGCCGGGCGCGGTCGCGCGGGACGAGGACGAACTGATCGACGTCTTCGCCCGCGGCCACTGGCGGGGCTCGCGCTCCGCCCGGCTCAGAGCGGCCTTCCGGGAACGGTTCTGCCCGTACGACGACGGCCGCGCCGCCGAGCGCGTCGTACGCCGGGTGGTGCTCGGCGAGAGGGACCTGCCGCCCGTCGTGCCGCTCGCCGCACGCCGCCCCGCGCCCCCCTCCCCCGCTCTGGGCTTCGCCCGGGCGGGGGAACCCCCGTCCGCGGACCCCGCCCGCACCCCGCTGGCCACCGTGCCGCAGCCCGCCGGTCCCCGCACCGTCACCGACAGCTTCTGACCGCCGTTCGTCCACTGGGAGCCCGCATGCCCCGCAGCCCGTCGCGGCCCGCTCCGTCCCGGCCCTCCACCCGGCGGCCGACGGGACGGCCGGGCCGCCGGACGGCACGGGCCGTGCAACGCCCCGCCGGACCAGGACAACGAGAGAAAGAGCAGCATGCCCCGCTTCAGCATCATCGTCCCGTCCCATGGGGTCGCGGGGCGGCTGTCCCAGGCGCTGGATTCGGTCCTCGCCCAGTCCTTCGGCGACTTCGAGCTGATCCCGGTCCGCGACGCCCAGGACCAGGCCGCGGCGGACGTCGTCGAGGAGCGCGCCGCACGGGACTCCCGGGTGGCGCCCGTCAGCTCACCGCCGTCGGCCGGGCTGGCCGGGGCGCGCAACACCGGGATGCGGGCGGCGACCGGCGCGTACCTGCTCTTCCTCGACGGCGACGACGTCCTCACCCCCGGCGCGCTGGCGGCGCTGGACGCGCGGCTGGCGGACACCGGCGGCGGCCCCTGTGACCCCTGCGTGGACGTCCTGTACTTCGAGCACGAGCGCGTCCCCTGGTGGGAGGGCACCCCGACCAACCCGGCCGCCCCGCTACTGGCGAAGGCCCCGGACGGTCCCTTCACGCCCGACCGGGCCCCGCACCTGACCGGGGTGCGGCTGCCCGCGTGGAGCGCGGTCTACCGCCGTACGTTCCTCACCGAACGGCGGCTGTCCTTCCCCGGCGGGCACTTCACGGACGTCGGCTTCGGCCCCCTGGTCGCGGCGCGCGCCGAGCGCGTGGCGGTGCTGCGCCGCGTCGTCGTACGGCATCTGGTGCGGCGGCAGGGCAACCGGCTGAGCCTGCCCGGCGAGCACCACGCGGACCTCCTCGACCAGGCCGAACGGGCGCTCGCGGACGCCGCCGAGCGGGGGTTGCCGGCCGAGCGGCGCGGGCCGCTGTTCGAGCAGCTCTTCGCCGCGATCCTGAAGACGGCCACCCACCCCCGGCGTCTGACGCGCCGGCAGCGCCGTGACTTCTTCCGCCGGGCGAGCCGTCTGTACCGGATCCACCGTCCGGCCGGATTCCGGCGGCCGGGCGGCCGGCTCGGCGTGCAGCACCGGCTGCTGGCCGCGGGGTCGTACCCGGGCTTCCGTGCCCTGCGCGCCGTCAACCGCGCCGTGACCGGGCTGCTGCGGCGCCTGCCGCGGACGCACGGGCTGCGCACCCGCCTGTTCTACCGCCGCCGGCTGCGCCGCCCGCTGGACCCCCACCTCGTCGTGTACTGCGCGTACTGGGGCCGCGGCTACGCCTGCAACCCGGCCGCGATCCACGCCAAGGCCCGCGAACTCGCCCCGCACCTGCGCGGGGTGTTCCTGGTCGAGCCGGACCAGGCGCACACGGTGCCCGATGACGTCGAGCACGCCGTCATCGGCAGCCGGCGCTACTGGGAGGTGCTGGCCCGCGCCACGTACCTGGTCAACAACGCCAACTTCGCCGAGGGCGTGGTCAAGCGCCCCGGCAGCGTGCACGTGCAGACACAGCACGGCACACCGCTGAAGACGATGGGCGTCGACCAGGCGACGTACCCGGTGGTGGCGGCGGTGAGCGGCAGCTTCGGCAAGCTGCTGCGCCGCGTGGACCGGTGGGACTACAACCTCTGCGCCAACCGCCACTCCACCCAGATGTGGGAGCGCGCCTTCCCCGGCTCCTACGAGCAGCTGGAGTACGGCTACCCGCGCAACGACGTCTACTGCACGGCGACCGCCGACGACGTCGCGCGCGTCCGGCGCGAACTGGGCGTACCGGAGGGGAAGACGGCCGTCCTGTACGCCCCGACGCACCGAGACTGGGCGACCGGCTTCGACGCGGGCGGCCTGGACCTGGAGGCGTTCTGCGAGGCGGCCGGCGAGGACGTGGTGGTGCTGCTGCGCGCCCACTACTTCTACGACCGGGGCGGCGCGCGGAGCAGCGGCCGGGTCATCGACGTCACCGCGCACCGCTCCTCGGAGGACGTGTGCCTGGCCGCCGACGCACTGGTCACCGACTACTCGTCGATCATGTTCGACTACGCCAACCTGGACCGGCCGATCGTCGTGTACGCCGACGACTGGGACGTCTACCGGGAGACCCGCGGCGTCTACTTCGACCTGCTGGCGGCGCCACCGGGCCCGGTGGTGCGGACGCCGGAGGAGCTGGCCGGCGTCTTCCGCGACGGCTCGTGGGCGGGGGAGGAGTCGGCGGCGCTGCGGGCCGCCTTCCGGGAGCGGTTCTGCGAGTTCGACGACGGCCGGGCCGCCGAACGCGTGGTGCGCCGGGTGCTGCTCGGCGAGCCGCCCCAGGCACTGCCGCCCGTGATCCCGCTCGCGGAGCGCGTCCCGGCCCCCGCCGCCGTCACCCCAGTGAGGAGCTGAACCCCACGTGCCCCGCTTCAGCGTCATCGTCCCCTGTTTCAAGGTGCAGGGCTACCTGCGCGAGTGCCTCGACTCGGTCCTGGACCAGTCGTACCGGGACATCGAGGTCATCGCCGTCGACGACTGCTCCCCGGACGGCTGCGGCGCCATCCTCGACGAGTACGCCGCCCGCGACGAGAGGGTGCGCGTGCTGCACCTGGAGGAGAACGTCGGTCTCGGCCGGGCCCGCAACGCCGGGCTGCCGCACGCCGGCGGCGACTACCTCTTCTTCCTCGACAGCGACGACACCCTCACCCCGGGTGCCCTGCGCGCGATGGCCGACCGGCTCGCGGAGACGGACGACCCGGACGTCCTGGTCTTCGACTACGCGCGCGCCTACTGGTGGGGCGGCACCCGGCGCAACGTCCTGGCCCGGGTCCTCGCGGAGGCCTGTGACGGCACCTTCACGGCCGCCGAGCGTCCCGAGGTCCTCGACCTGCTGATGGTGGTGTGGAACAAGGTCTACCGGCGCGGCTTCGTGGAGCGGGAGGGCTTCACCTTCCCGCCGGGCTACTACGAGGACACGCCCTGGACGTTCCCGGTCATGTTCAGCGCCGAGCGGATCGCCACGCTGGACCGCATCTGCCTGAACTACCGGCAGCGCCGCCAGGGCAGCATCCTGTCCACCACGAGCCGCAAGCACTTCGACGTCCACGAGCAGTACGAGCGGGTCTTCGCCTTCCTCGACGCCCGCCCGCAGCTCGCGCGGTGGCGGCCGTTCCTGCACGCCAAGATGGGTGAGCACTGCCTGGACATCCTGTCCAAGCCGGACCGGCTGCCGCCCGCCGACAAGGCCGAGTTCTTCCGCCGCACGGCCGAGATGTTCCGCGCGCACCGGCCCGAGGGCGCCGAGGTCCCGGCCGAGCTGCGGGTGCTGGAGGGCGGGGCCCTCGGATACGCGGCCTACCGGCTGCGGCGGCGGTCCGGGCGGGCGGGCCGGGAGCTGGAGCGGCGGGCGCGGCAGGCACGGGGGGCGGTCTCCGGGCCCCTGGGCCGGGTGCGGACGGCGGTGGGCGCCCGGCGTCCGCTGGACCCCGACCTCGCCGTGTACTCGGCGTTCTCCCACCGTGGTGTGCTCGGTGACCCGGCGGCGATCCACCGCAAGGCCCGCGAGATCGCCCCGCACCTGCGCGGGGTGTGGGTGGTGCGCGACGAGGAGTGCGCGGCGGCGCTGCCGCCGGACACGGAGCACGTGGTCCTGGGCAGTGCGGCCTACCACCGGGTGACCGAGCGGGCCACGTTCTTCGTCAACAACGTCAACTGGCCCGGTGCCGTCGTCAAGCGCCCGGGCAGCGTCCACATCCACACCCACCTGGGCACCCCGCTGAAGTACATGGGCGTCGACCTGCTGGGCAAGCCCGGGGCCCGGCACGGTTTCGACGTGCCGCAGATGCTGCGCCGGGCGGACCGCTGGGACTACAGCCTGGTCGCCAACCGGCACTCGGAGCGGGTGTGGGAGCGGGCGTACCCGTGCCACTTCACGTCCGTGCGCACCGGCAGCCCGCGCAACGACGTCCTGGTGGGCGCGGGTCCCGAGGACGGCCGCCGGGTCCGTGAGCGGCTCGGTGTGCCCGACGGCCACACCGTCGTGCTGTACGCGCCGACCCGCCGGGACTACCGGCGGGGCGGGCACGTCGACCGCGTGGACCCGGCCCGGCTCGCCGCCGACCTCGGCGACGGCCACACCCTGGTGGTCCGCCTGCACCCGTCCCTCGCCGCCGGCCCGGCGCGCGGCCTGGGCCTGTCGGAGCTGCACCGGCGGGGCGTACTGATCGACGCGACGGACGAACCGCACGTCGAGGACGTGCTGCTCGCCTCCGACGTGCTGATCACGGACTACTCGGCCCTGATGTTCGACTACGCGCTCCTGGACCGTCCGATCCTGGTCCACGCCGACGACTGGGGCGCCTACACGGCGAGCCGGGGCGCCTACTTCGACATCACCGCCGAGGCACCGGGCCACGTGTCGCGCTCCTACCGGGAGCTGGCGTGGCTGCTGGCCTCCGGAGCGTGGCGGGACGAGGAGGCGGCGCGCCTGCGGGCCGCGTTCCGGGCGCGGTTCGGCGAGTACGACGACGGGCGGGCGGCCGAGCGGGTCGTGCGGACGCTGATGCTGGGCGAGGCGATGCCGGGGCCTGAGCCCGTGGCGGTGCCCGGTGCCCGCCCCGCCCCGGCCGGCCGCGACCTGCTGACCTCGTCGTGAGGCCGCGCACCTGGGTGCTGGTCCTGGCCGCGGTGTTCGCCGCGCTCCAGGTGGCGAACGTCACCGGCCGGGCCTCGCCCGACACCAAGAACTACCTGTCGTACGCGCTGAGTCTCAGCGGGGGGAGCGAGCGCGGGGTGGCGGCGGCCACCATCGACCACGTGTGCGCCGAAAAGGCGGCGAAGGCCCGCCGCGACCAGCGCGTGGACGTGGTCCGTTTCCACCGGGCCGACCCCGCCGAGCGGGTCGGGGCGGAGTGCCGGGAGCGCGAGTGGCGGGTGGTGGAGCCGCGGCTGGCGGCCGGGCAGACCGACGGGCACACCGTGCCGTACATGACGGACCGCTTCATGCGGATCTTCGAGGCGCGGCCGGGCTATCCGGCGTTCCTGGTGCCGTTCGTCGCCGCCCTCGGCGTGACGTGGGGGCTGTGGGCGGCGAGCGTCGTCATCGCCTGCGCGGGCGGTGTCCTCGCCTTCCTGGTCCTGCGCACGATGTCCGTTCCGGTACCGCTCGCGCTGACCGGGCAGGCGCTCTACTACGTGCTGCCGTGCGGGACGACCGCGATGCGCCCGATGACCGAGGGCCTGCTGATGGCGCTGACCCTGGCGGCGGTGTGGGGCTGTGCGCTGGTGCTGCGGGAGCGGCGGGCGCGGGCCGGGCTCGGGCTGGTCGCCGGGTCGCTGCTCGCGCTCTTCGCGGTCAAGCACTCCCAGGCGCTGTTCCTGGGGCTGTGTCTGGCGGCGGCGGGCGCGCTGATCGCCGCGCGGCGCCTGCGGCGGGGCCGGCCGCCGGGCCGGGGTGTGCGGGCGCTCGCGGTGGTGGGCCTGGCCGGTGCGGTCCTCACGATGGTCCTGGCGCGGCTGCTGGACTACCCGTCGGCGTCCGACAGCGTCCAGGACCTGCTCACCGGCCACTTCGCCCGGCCCGACCGGGAGGACCCGTGGCCGGAGTTCTGGCGGCTGCAGGGCAGCTTCTGGGTGGAGTGGCTGCGCCGGCAGGCGTGGGAGCCGCTGTTCGTCGCGGCCCTGGGTGCGGGGGCGTGGGGCGCGCTGCGGCGCGGGGGCGCGGCCGGCGGCTTCCTGGTCGCGGCGGCGTTCACCGGGTTCCTCACCCAGGCCGCGCATCCGGACATCAACATCTGGGGCGAGCGGCTGATCGTGCTGGCGTGGCTGCTGCCGGTGGTGGGGGTGCCGCTGCTGCTGGAGCCGGTGGTGCCGGGGCGGGTGGCGCTGCCGGCGCAGGGGCACGCGGACCGGGCCCGCGTGTCCAACTGAGCCGCACCCGATGAGGTGACGTGGGGTCATGTCGTTGACCTCCCCGGGAATGTACGACAAATGCCCCGGATGTCCCCTCTTTTCCCCCTTCCATGAGCGCCGGCGTCCTCGTCCGGCGGACCGTGCGCGGCGCGACGGCGCTGCGCGGCGGCCACCGCCCGCGCCCCACCCCGTTCCAGGTCGCCGGCTTCCTGTTCTTCCTGCTGATGTCGCTGGCGTACTGGGCGGTGCCGCTGTGCTGCGACGCCGGGCAGCACGCGGCGGTCGTGGAGCGCCTGAGGGCCGATCTCCTCCACCCGCGGCACCCGATGGCCGACCTGCCGGGTGCGGGCAGCGCGTACTACTCGCCGTACGCGGTGGCACAGGGCCTGTTCGCCCGGCTGACCGGGCTGGGCGGCTGGGAGGTGGTGCGCCTCGCCGGACCGGTGAACCTGCTGGTACTGCTGACCGGCCTGGGCCGCTTCGTGCGGGTGCTGACCCCGCGGCCGTGGGCGCCGGTGCTGGCACTGGGCGCGCTGACGCTGCTGTGGGGCACCGAGCGTGCGTGGTGGAGCGGTTACCTCGGACTGATGTCGATGACGGGCAACCTCGGCTACCCGTCGGCCTTCGCGATCGGGCTCGCCTTCTGGGCGTGGGCGCTGACCGGGGCGCGGGCCCGGGACGCGCGCCGGGTGCGGTACGTCGGTCCCGGAGGGCTGCGCGGGCTGCCCGGGTACGCGGTGCTGGGCGTCCTCTACGGGCTGATCCTGCTGGTCCACCCGATCACGTCGGTGGCGGCGGGGCTGGGCGCGGTGGCGCTGGTGGCCGGCCGGCAGCGCGGGTGGCGCGGGGCGGTCGCCGGGCGGTGGGCGCTGACGGGCGCCGCGGCGGTGGCGACGGCGGCGGCGTGGCCGTACTTCGACGTGTTCGCGCTGGCCGGGGACGACAGTGTGGACGGGATGCACCGGGTCCTGTACCTGGACCTGCCCGGGGAGTTCTGGCTGGCGCTGCTCGGGCTGCCCGCGCTGTGGCTGCGCGGACGCCGCTCGGCGCGGGATCCGCTGGTGCTGATGTTCGCGCTGGACTGCGCGGTGGTGGCGTACGGCTGGTTCAGCGGGCATTACACCTACGGCCGCATCCTCGGACTCACGCCGGTGCCGTTGCAGTTCGCCCTGGCGGTGGAGCTGGCGGCGCCCCGGCCGTGGGGGCGGTGGCGGCGGGCGCTGGGCCGGGCGGCGGCCACCGGGGCCCTGCTGGGGTTCCTCACGGTCCACGCGGGGGCGGTGGTGCCCCGCGCGGTGGACCCGGTCGGCTTCGAACAGCCACCCCACTGGCCGACGTACGCGTGGGCGGCCCGGCACATCGGCCCCGGCGAGGTCGTGATCACCGACGGCTACTACGCCTCTCGCGCCATCGCCGGGTACGGGCCGAACCTCGCGGCGCCCGCCTGGCCCGACCCGTCGCTGGACGAGCGGGAGCGCGGGCGACGGGTGGCCGACGTGGAGGCGTACCTCGCCCCGAGCTCGACCCGCGCCGGGCGCGCCGCCGTCGTCCGCCGCTACCACGTCCGCTGGCTGCTGCTGACGCGCTGGCAGCCGCTGCCCGAGGAGGCGGTGGTGGTGGCGTGGAGCGAGCGCACGGGGGAGGTGCTGGCGCGGGTGGGGTGAGCGGCTCCGGGGACCCGGGGACTACTCGATGACGAGCTCGACCGGGATGTTGCCGCGGGTGGCGTTGGAGTACGGGCAGACCTGGTGGGCCTGCTCGACCAGCTTGCGGCCGGTCTCCTCGTCCACACCCTCGGGCAGCTCGACCCGGAGGGTGACGGCGAGCGCGAAGCCCTCGCCCTGCTTGCCGATGCCGACCTCGGCGGTGACGGCGGCGTCGCTGACGTCGACCTTCGCCCGGCGGCCGACGAGACCGAGGGCGCTGCCGAAGCAGGCGGCGTACCCGGCGGCGAACAGCTGCTCGGGGTTGGTGCCCTGCCCGTCGCCCCCCATCTCGACGGGGGCGCCGAGCGCGAGGTCCAGCTTGCCGTCGGAGCTGACGGCGCGGCCGTCGCGGCCGTGGGTGGCGGTGGCGGCGGCGGTGTAGATCGCGTCCATGGGTAACCCGTCCCTCTGAAGTGAGCGTCTGTGACGTCCGACGACGCCTGGCGTGCGGTGCGACGTCCGACGTGCGGTGACTGACGCACCGCGGTCCTGCTGACGCACCCAAGTAGAGCACACGATTCAGTTGTGCACAACTGAATGGTGGGGCGGTCGACTACCCTGAACGGATGACCACGCCCGCAACGGACTGGCTCCGGCTGGACCAGCAGATCTGCTTCTCCCTGAACGCCGCCGCGCGCGCCTTCGGCGGTGTCTACCGCGTGATCCTCAAGGACCTCGGCCTCACCTACCCGCAGTACCTGGTGATGCTGGTGCTGTGGGAGCACGGCGAACTGCCGGTGAAGAAGCTCGGCGAACACCTGCGTCTCGACTCCGGCACGCTGTCGCCCCTGCTCAAGCGACTGGAGGCGGCCGGTCTGGTCACGCGGGAGCGCAGCGCGCGCGACGAGCGGTCGGTGGAGGTGCGGCTGACCGGGCAGGGGACGGCGCTGCGCGGGCGGGCCGTCGAGGTGCCGCGCCGGATCGCCGCCGCGACCGGCTTCGACCTCGCGGAGATCGAGGACCTGCGCACGCGTCTCGACCGGCTCACGGCCGCCCTGGACGCGTACGACCCGGAGGTGTCCCCGGCCCGCTCCTGAGGGCCCGGCCGGGCGGGCGAGGTGACCGCGGCGGAAACCGATGACGGATCATGGTCGTTGAAGGCCATCGAGGGACCGGAACCGACCAGGTCCACTGACGAGGGGACGGCCGCACATGACCTGGCTGATCACCGGCGGCGCCGGATACATCGGGGCGCACGTCGTACGGGCGATGACCGAGGCGGGCGAGAAGGCCGTCGTCTACGACGACCTGTCCACCGGCCTCGCCGAGCGCGTGCCCGACGGCGTCCCCCTGGTGGTGGGCTCGGTCCTGGACGGCGAACGGGTCGCGCGCGCCCTCACCGACCACTCCGTCACCGGCGTGGTGCATCTCGCGGCGAAGAAGCAGGTCGGCGAGTCGGTGGACCTGCCGCTGCACTACTACCGGGAGAACGTCGAGGGCCTGCGCGTCCTGCTGGAGGCGGTCACGGCGGCCGGCGTCCCGTCCTTCGTCTTCTCCTCCTCCGCGGCCGTGTACGGGATGCCCGACGTCGACCTGGTGACCGAGGAGACGCCGTGCGCGCCCATGTCGCCGTACGGGGAGACCAAGCTGGCCGGCGAGTGGCTGGTGCGGGCGACCGGCCGGGCCACGGGGCTGTCCACGGCGTCGCTGCGCTACTTCAACGTGGCGGGCGCGGCGAGCCCGGAGCTCGCCGACACGGGCGTCCACAACCTCGTCCCGATGGTCTTCGAGAAGCTGACGGAGGGCGCCGCACCGCGCGTCTTCGGCGACGACTACGCGACGCCGGACGGCACCTGCGTACGGGACTACATCCACGTCGCCGACCTGGCCGAGGCCCACGTCGCCGCGGCCCGCGCCCTGACCGCCTCCCCCGGCCGCGCCCTGACCCTCAACATCGGCCGGGGCGAGGGCGTCTCCGTCCGCGAGATGATCGACCGCGTCAACGCCCTCACCGGCCACGACCTCCCCCCGGCGGTCGCCCCCCGCCGCCCCGGCGACCCGGCCCGGGTCGTCGCCTCGGCCGAGCGCGCCGCCGTCGAGCTGGGCTGGAGGGCCAAGTACGACGTCGAGGACATGATCACGTCGGCCTGGGCGGGCTGGGTACGGCTGCATCCGGGGGCGGCGCGGGCCTGACGCCCCGCGCGCCCTTCGCTTGCGGCCCGGAGGGCGCGCGCCTTCTCCGACCCGCCCTGGAGGGTCCGCTTCCCCGGCCGCGTGCCACCGGCCTTCGCCGGCCTTCCCCGGCCTTCCCCGGCCGGGGTGGAGTACTCCCTCACCCCGCTCGGCGCATCCCGGCGGGAGCCGTTCGGCCGGGCGGACGGCCGGCCGGGCGTCCGCCCGGCCTCACAACGCCTTCAACCCCTCCGCCGTGGCCCGCGCCAGCGCCCCCAGGTACCCCTTCGGCAGCTTCGGGCTGCGGATGACCACCGAACGCCAGTACAGCGGGCCCGAGATCAGGTCCAGCGCCAGGTCGGTGTCGAGGCCGGGGCCGAGTTCGCCGCGCCGTTTCGCCGCGTCGAGGATCTTGCTGGCGATGCCGTCCTGACCCTCGCGCACGGTCTTCTGCAACACCTCGGCGATGTCCGGATTGCGGGCCGCCTCCGCCTGGAGGTCGGGGATGATCTGCGAGGCCACCGGGTGGCGCAGCGCGCGGGACGTCACCTCGTACAGCAGCCGCAGGTCCGTCTCCAGGGATCCGGTGTCGGGCGCGGGCAGTCCCTGTACGGCGAGCGCGGAGACGACGTCGAGCACCAGGTGGAGCTTGGAGCGCCACCGCCGGTACACCGCGGTCTTGCCGACGCCCGCACGGCGCGCGATGCCCTCGATGGACATCCGCGCGTAGCCGACCGCCGCGAGTTCCTCGAAGACGGCCGCCCGGATCGCCTCCGTCACGTCCTCGCGGAGCACGGCCGCCCCCGCGGGGACCCGGCGGCGCGGGCGCGGCTGCGGCTCGTCGGCGTTGGTCGTCATGCGAGCCAAGCATAGGGCGTTACGACGAAACGGTTGCGTTCCGACGTCGAACGGGCCTACGCTCACGTCACGACGATACGGTGCCGTCCCGACGTAACTGAACGGTCGGCGTCCCGCAGGGAAACACCGGGAGTCGCCTCCGTCACCCCCTCCCCCCGAACGAAAGCAGCGGATGTGAGCCAGGTACTCCACACACCGCCCCCGACACCGGCGCCGGCCGCCCCCACCGGGGCCGACGACCTCGCGGCCCTCGCCGCCCGCCACGGTCTGACGGTCAGCGGCGCCCGCCCCACGCTGCCCGAGTACGTCCGCCAGCTGTGGGCGCGCCGGCACTTCATCGGCGCCTTCGCCACCGCCAAGCTCACCGCCCAGTACAGCCAGGCGAAGCTGGGCCAGGTCTGGCAGGTGATGACGCCGTTGCTGAACGCGGCGGTGTACTACCTCATCTTCGGCGTGCTGATCGGCACCAAGCAGGGCGTGGAGGACTTCGTCCCGTTCCTGGTCACCGGCGTGTTCATGTGGACGTTCACGCAGAGCTCGATCATGGCGGGCACCCGCGCCATCTCCGGCAACCTCGGTCTCGTGCGGGCCCTGCACTTCCCGCGGGCCGCGCTGCCGGTCTCCTTCTGCCTCCAGCAGCTCCAGCAGCTGATGTTCTCGATGGCCGCCCTGATCCTGATCCTCCTCGCCTTCGGCGTGCCGCCCGGCGCCTCCTGGGTGCTGGCGGTCCCGGCGCTGGTGCTGCAGTTCGTGTTCAACGCGGGCGTGTCGCTCGTCATGGCCCGGGTGGGCTCCAAGATCCCCGACATGGCCCAGCTGATGCCGTTCCTGCTGCGTACCTGGATGTACGGCTCGGGCGTCATGTTCAGCATCGACCACATGACCGGTCCGGACAGCGGCCTGCCGTCCTGGGTCGGCACCGTGCTCCAGCTCAACCCCGCCGTGGTCTACATCGACCTGATGCGCTTCGCCCTGATCGACACCTTCGGCGCGAGCCAGCTGCCGCCGCACGTGTGGGCGCTCGCGGTGGGCTGGGCCCTGGTCGCCGGGATCGGCGGCTTCATCTACTTCTGGAAGGCCGAGGAGACGTACGGTCGTGGCTGACAACGCCGGCACCACCAAGCAGACGGACGAGCGCGTCCCCACCGTCATCGCCGACGGCGTCGACATCGTCTACCGGGTCAACGGCACCGGCGCGGGGCGCGGCTCCGCGACCGCCGCCCTCAACCGCATCCTGCGCCGCAAGAAGTCCGAGAAGGCGGCCGGTGTGCGCCGGGTGCACGCCGTGAAGAACGTGTCCTTCGTGGCGTACCGGGGCGAGGCGATCGGCCTGATCGGCACCAACGGCTCCGGCAAGTCGACCCTGCTCAAGGCGGTCGCGGGCCTGCTCCCGGTGGAGCGGGGCCGCATCTACACGGACGGCCAGCCCTCGCTGCTCGGCGTCAACGCGGCCCTGATGAGCGACCTCACCGGCGAGCGCAACGTGTACCTGGGCGGCCTGGCGATGGGCATGTCCCGCGCGCAGATCAGGGACCGGTACCAGGAGATCGTCGACTTCTCCGGGATCAACGACAAGGGCGACTTCATCACCCTGCCGATGCGCACGTACTCCTCCGGCATGGCGGCCCGGCTGCGCTTCTCCGTCGCCGCCGCCAAGGACCACGACGTACTCCTCGTCGACGAGGCGCTGGCCACCGGCGACCGCTCCTTCCAGAAGCGCTCGGAGGAACGCATCCGGGAGCTGCGCCGGCACGCCGGCACGGTGTTCCTGGTCAGCCACAGCAACAAGTCCATCCGCGACACCTGCGACCGGGTGCTGTGGCTGGAGCGCGGCGAGCTGCGCATGGACGGGCCGACGGACGAGGTCCTGAAGGAGTACGAGAAGTTCACCGGCGGCCCGGACAAGGCGAAGCCCGCGCCCAAGCCCGCCCCCAAGGCGAAGACGGCCGCGTGAACGACGGGCCCTCCTGAAGCCCTCCCGGCCACCTCCTTCGCCCGGGGGGGGGCGTACGCGCGGTTAACCCTTTCGCCCGTTTGATGCCACTATGACCGAACGGGACCGACCGGACCGACCGGACCGGATCAGACCGGGATCGGATCAGACCTGACCGGACCGGACCGGTCAGGAGTACCGGCAGTGCTGGAAGGACCGGGAGGACCGGGAGCGACGACGGCGAAGGAGTCCCCGCGATGTCCGAGACCCCCGAACTCAGCGTCATCGTCCACGGCCCCAACGTCCAGGACCGCCTCCCCGCCCTCCTCGACTCCCTGGACGCCCACCCCCTCGCCGGCGTCGAGGTGATCGTCGCCGCCGTCGGGGACTGGGCGCGGGAGACGGCCGAGCGGCACGCCCCCGCGTTCACCGTGCTGCCGCTGCCGGAGGGGGCCGGCGACGCCGCGGCCCGCGCGGCGGGGGCGGCGCGGGCGTCGGGCCGGTGGCTGCACTTCGTCCACGCCAAGGACGGACTGCCCCCCGGCGCCCCGCGCACGGTCGCCGAGCACGCCGCGGGCCTCCCCGCCGCGGTGGACGTCCTGCTGTTCGACCACGTCCGCAGCACCTGGCGGACCTCCGCCCTGCCCTCCCCGGACGGTCCCCGCCTCGCCCGCGAGAGCGGAGGGGGCGGGGGCGAAACCGGCCGCGCCCTCGACGACGGCGCGGCGCTGCTGAGGGTGACCCCGCTGCTCGGCAACCGCGCCGTGCGCGCCGGCTTCTGGCAGGCGCACGAACGGCTCCTGACCACCGACGACGAGCCGTTCGCCGCGTACGCCGCCCTGCTGCTCGCCGACCGCGTCGCCTGCCTGGCCCACCCGGCGTACGAGGACCGCCGGCTGCGCCCGCAGAGCCTGCCGCCGATCACGCCGGAGCGGCGCTACGCCCTGGTCGAGCGTTACGAGACGCTCCTCGACCTCGCCGCCGAGCGCCCGGCCGCCCACGCCGTCCTGTACGACCTCATGGTCCGCGACTGCCTGCGCACCTTCGCCCGTACCGGGATGCCGGACGACGTCGCGCGGGAGTTCTTCCGCCGCGCGTCCCTGGCCGCCCGGCGCCACCGCCCCGCCGGTCACCGCCGCCCGGCCGGCCTCGAAGGCGTACGCCGCTCGCTGCTGGAGGAGGACGCGTACGCCCGGTACCGCGCCCTCCAGGCCGCCAACCGCACGCGCCGCAGGGTGCGGTCGGCGGTGCGCACCGGCAGGCACCGGGCCGGAACGCGGTTGCGCGCCCTCCAGTACCGCAGGGCGCTCGCCGAGCCGGTCGACCCCCACCTGGCCGTCTTCTCGGCGTACTGGGCCCGCGGCGTGGCCTGCAACCCGGCCGCGATCGCCGCCGAGCTCGCCGTCCGCGCGCCGAGCGTCCACCCGGTGTGGGTGGTGACGCAGGCGGGCGCGGCCCTGCTGCCGCCCGGCACCGACCACGTCGTCCCCGGCACCCGGCGTTACTGGGAGGTGCTGGCCCGCGCCAAGTACCTCGTCAACAACGTCAACTTCCCGGACGCCGTCGTCAAACGCCCCGGCACCGTCCACCTCCAGACCCACCACGGCACCCCGCTCAAGCGCATGGGCCTGGACCAGATGCCGTACCCCGCGGCCGCCCGCGGCCTGGACTTCCAGGCCCTGCTGGAACGCGTCGACAAGTGGGACTACAGCGTCTCCGCGAACAGCCACTCGACCCGCATGTGGCAGCGGGCGTACCCGTCCCACCACATCTCGCTCGACCACGGCTACCCGCGCAACGACGTGTACTACACCGCGGGCGCCGGGGAGGTCCGCGCGATCCGCGAGCGCCTCGGTGTCCCGCCCGGCCACCGGGCGATCCTCTACGCGCCCACCCACCGCGACTACGAGGCCGGCTGGACCCCGCGCCTGGACCTCGCCGCCCTCGCCGGCCACCTCGGCGAAGAAACGATTCTCCTGGTGCGCGCCCACTACTTCTACGAGGTCTGCGGGAGCGCCGCCTCCCCGCTGACCGGCCTGCGCCGCACCGGCCGCGTCATCGACGTCTCCTCCTACGACCCCGTCGAGGAGCTGTGCCTGGCCGCCGACGCGCTGGTCACGGACTACTCGTCGATCATGTTCGACTACGCCAACCTCGACCGCCCGATCGTGATCCACGCCGACGACTGGGAGACGTACCGCACCACACGCGGCGTGTACTTCGACCTGATGGCCGAGGCGCCGGGCCCCGTCGCCCGCGACCAGGCGGAACTGACGGAGATCCTCACCACGGACGCCTGGCGCGACGAGCGGGCGGCCAAGGCACGGGCCGCCTTCCGGCGCCGGTTCTGCGAGTACGACGACGGCCGCGCCGCCGAACGCGTCGTCCGCCGGGTCTTCCTCGGCGAGGACGAGCGGACGCTGCCGCCCGTGCTGCCGCTGGAGGAGCGCACTCCGGCCCCGAGCCCCGAGGAGGCGAACGCGTCATGAGTATCCGGACCACGCCGGACACCCCCGACGTCACCGTCACGGTCATCGTCCACAACGACGCCGGACGCCTCCCCCGCGCGGTCGCGTCCGTCCTGCGCCAGACCCACGCGAACATCGAGGTCGTCATCAGCGACGACCACTCCACGGACGCCACCGAGGACGTGGCCCGCGGGCTGGCGGCCCACGACCCCCGCGTCGTGTACCTCCGGCTGCCCGAGAACAGCGGTGGCTGCAGCGCCCCGCGCAACCGGGCGCTGGAGATCGCGCGGGCGCCGTACCTGATGTTCCTGGACAGCGACGACGAACTCCCCGAGCGCGCCGTCGAGGTCCTGCTCGCCGCCCACCGCGAACGCGACCTCGACTTCGCGATGGGCGCGGTGCACCGGATACGCGTGGACGGCGGACGCCGCACCACCTGGATGCCGCACCTGGTCGCCGAGCGCCGCACGCTCGACGGCATCGAGGCCGACCCGCGGCTGTTCTTCGAGCACCTGGCGACCAGCAAGATGTACGCCCGTGCCTTCCTCGACCGGCACGACCTGCGCTTCCCCGAGGGCATCCACTACGAGGACCAGCTCTTCTCGGCGCAGGCGTACTGCCTGGCCAAGACGTTAACCATCGTCCCGGAGCCGGTCTACCGCTGGTACATCGCCCCGTACGCCGCCTCCGAGGCGGCCTCCATCTCCAACCAGCGGCACCTGCTGACCAACGTCCGCGACCGCGTCCACGTCCAGCGCCTCATCGACGCGTTCCTGGCCGAGAGCGGGCACGAGTCGCTGCGGGAGGACAAGGACTTCAAGTTCCTCAAGCACGACTTCCGGATGTACGCCGGGGACCTCCCGTACCGGGACGACGCGTGGCTGTCGTCCTTCGCCGACATCATGAACCCGTACCTCGACACGCTCGCCCCGGGCGCCTGTGCCCGCCTGCCCCGGGCCGAACGGGTCGTCCTCCAGCTGGTCCGCGACCGCCGCCTGTCCGACGTACGGCACGCGGCACGCGGCCTGGGCCACGACGTGGCGCCGCGCCGGACCACGCCGGACGCGGCGAACGGCCGCACCTACTGGGGCGACGGGGTCCCGCACTCCGCACAGGCCCGCCGCGAGCTCGACCTGACCGACCTGGGCCTGGACACCCGCCCGTTCTTCAGCGCCCGGCTCCGCCACGAGATCACCGGGATCACACGGGGCCCCGGCGCCTCGGTCGACCTCGCCCTGCGCACCTACGACCCAGCCCTGCGCCTCCCGGTCGGCCCCCAGCGCGCCACCCTCCACCTCGCTCCCGGCCGTCGCCGCCTCACGGTCCCCTTCCGCCTCTCCCCCGTGAGCCCCGGCGTCTTCGAGGGCCACGTCCGCCTGGACCTGGCCGCGGCGCGCCTCCCCCTCCAGGGCTTCGAGGGCGTCCGCCACCCGGTACTCCGCCTCCGCCACCAGGGCCAGACCCACACGGGCCTCCTCCTGGCCCCCCTGACCTTCCCCCGCCTCACCGCCCGCGTCCCCTACCGGGCCGGCACGGCCCCCCACCGGGTCACGGTGGAACCGGAGGGCCACGACCCGGGCCGCCTCCAGATCCGCTGGCAGCCGGTGGGCAGCACGGCCACCGTGATCCGTCCGGCCGTACGCCGCCTGGCCACCCCCCGGGTGAGAAGAGCGGCCCGCCTCGCGGCCGGCATCCTCCACTGACTCCGCCGCGGCCGCCCGGGGCGTCGTGCCTCCCCCGGTGCCCGAACGGCCAGGGAGGTACCCCCAGGGCGGCACGGTGGGCGCGGGAGGCACCCCGCTACGCCGGGCGCGCACCCGTCCCACCGCAACACCGGCCCCACCCCCCGCTCACCCCACCACCGCATACAACACCTCCCCTCCCGGCC
>NZ_JAGMUE010000808.1:0-912 GCF_019049165.1 Streptomyces sp. AC627_RSS907 | reverse complement strand
ACCGCATCTCCTTCAGCGTCACCAGCCGCCCCTGCGCCTGGCGCAGTTCGCCGATCCGCGCCACCCACTCCTCGGCCGTGGCCGGCGCCTCGCCGCGTACCCGGCGCACCAGTCGGGCGATGTGCGCCGCGCAGTCGGCGAGCGCGTCCGCGGCCCGCCGCGTCAGGTCCTGGACGGTCGCGAACTCGGCGAGCACCTGCTCGGCCGTCTCCCGCACCGCGACCAGCGGGCCGCGCAGGTCGCCGATCTCCGCGTCGCCGAGCCAGTGGAAGCGGTCCGCGGCCCGCGCGCAGGCGGCCACCAGGGCCCGGTACCGCTCCGCCGTCGGCTCCGTGTCGGCCACCTGCCGCGCGATGGACAGGCACTCCGCGATGCCCCGCACCAGGTCCGCGTTGCCGATCCGGGCCAGCGGCCCGGCGCCGGAGGCGGAGCCCGCGGCGTACGTGTCGGAGACGTACGGCGTGCGCCAGAGCTGCGTCGGGTGCACGCGCGCGGCCTCGCCCGGCCCGTCGGCGGCGGACGCGGCGGCGCGCAGCGCGACGAGGGTGCCGTCCTCGAAGAGCGCGTAGCCGAGGCAGGGCAGGGGCGTCGCGATCTCTTCGCGGATGGTGTTGTACGCGAGGAGTAGCGTGCGCCCGGTGGCCCGGGCGTGGAAGGCGTACAGCACGTCCTCGCCGTTCGGCGACCGCACCGCGTGCGTGAACGCGAGGCCGTCGGTGTCCGTGTCGAAGGTCTTCACGGCGCCGGTGGCCAGGCAGTATCCGCCGGGGAAGACGATGCCCTGGTCGTCGGGGAGGCGCTGGCAGGACTGGCCGATGCCGTCGAGCCGGGCCACGGCGTGCGTGACGGTGTGGAAGACAAGGTAACGCCAGTCCTCCTCCTTGTACGGGCGGAGGCGGCGCAGGACCCGCG
>NZ_JAGMUE010000807.1:0-577 GCF_019049165.1 Streptomyces sp. AC627_RSS907 | reverse complement strand
TCGGGGTTGGTGCCGGGCGTGCCGCTCGCGGGGTGCTGGGGGCCGCTGTCCGCGGCGTCGGCTATGCCGTCGCGGGTGGCGTCCGGCGCGGCGCTGGCCGGGGCGTCGGGAGCGGGCCCGTCGTGGTCGGCGGCGCCGGTCGGGCGGCCCGACTCGGTGCCGTTCTCCTTGCGGAACGACTCGTAGATCTGGAGCAGCACCTGCTTCTGCCGCTCCGTGATGGTCGGGTCGGTCAGGATCGCGCTGGTGACCTCGGCCTCGGCCCGGTCCCGCGCGTCGAGGATGCCGGCCTGGACGTACAGCGTCTCGGCGGAGATCCGCAGCGCCTTGGCCAACTGCTGGAGGATGTCGGCGCTCGGCTTCCGCAGTCCGCGCTCGATCTGGCTGAGGTACGGATTCGACACCCCCGCCGCGTCCGCGAGCTGTCGCAACGAGAGCTGGGCCGTACGCCGCTGCTCACGCAGGAACTCGCCGAGGTTGCCGACGTTCAGTGCTGCCATGCCTGCGATGCTGCCGCCCGTCGCTAACTTTTGCAAGCGACCGCTTGCAAAAGTGGCGTGTTGCACGGGTGAGGGGG
>NZ_JAGMUE010000806.1:0-653 GCF_019049165.1 Streptomyces sp. AC627_RSS907 | reverse complement strand
CCTCTGTGCCGTCGAGGTCGACCAGACGATCGCGATCGGATTCCGCGTCGTGTTCGGTCAGCTCGTCGGTGAGCATCGCGCCGTACGAGCTGCGGGCGGCTGCCGCCGCGTCCGATACGTAGGTGCGCGGGTCGTCCTCGCCGTCCACCCGAACGAGGCCGAACCACGCTTCTTCCTGCTCGATGTAGACGAGCACCGTGTCCTCATCGACCGCGGCCCCCCGGGCCAGCTCGGTCAGATCGGACAGGGACTCGACGTCGTCGAGGTCTGTGTCGCTCGCTTCCCACCCGTCTTCGGTGCGCGCGAGCAGTGCGGCGAAGTACACCGTGACTCTCCCACTGGTCATAGGCGTGCCGGGACCGACGGGGCAGCGCCCCGCCACTCGGAATCGTGGCAGAAACCAGCGCGCCGCGAAGGGTCTTCCGAAGTGCGTCGGGCGGCTCTCTGACGCGTTGTCACTGACGGATCATCCCTGGAAGCGCTCGGTGATCCGGACGTACGTTCGGTAGTTCGGCGATCACTCAGCGCGCGCCCGACCGGTGCGCGCCCGCTGCTCAGCCGGGGTGTGTCGGGGCGTCGTCGGCGATGGGTGGGGGGTGCTCGGCGGGGTCGGCCCGCGCGCCGCGGCGGCCGGCCTCGCGCGACCGGACGTC
>NZ_JAGMUE010000805.1:0-678 GCF_019049165.1 Streptomyces sp. AC627_RSS907 | reverse complement strand
GAGCAGGGCGACGTGCGGGGCACCGTAGAACCGCAGGCTCTCCCGGTTCACCGCCGCCCGCCCGGCCAGATCGTCCCGGGCGACGCCCATGGCCTGGTACATCACGGCCCCAGCCCGGCTGCGCCGCTCCTGGTGGACACCGGTGTACATGGCGTCGTCGTACGCGAAGTCGAGGGACAGTCGGCCCGCGTCGGCGGCGGCCAGCAGGTCGCGGCTGAGCCGCTCCCGCGCCACCCCGCTGACGACCTCGACCTGCCAGGGCTGGGTGTTGGAACTGGACGGCGCCGCGCCGGCCAGCGCGAAGACGCTCCGCAACGTCGCGTCGGGCACGGGGTCGGGCCGGTAGGCGCGCACGGCGCGGCGGGAGCGGATGAGGTGCTCGGCGTACTCCGGCCTGAGGTCGGTCATGGTCATGAGGGCACTCCTGGTGGGTGGGTGAGTGGTGAGTGACTGACTCGGTGAGTGAGTGAGCGGCTGGGTGACTGGGTGACTGGTGGCTGGGGTGATAAACGCGCATATAACGCCGTGGAGTGGGCGCGCCCGGACAGCGGGTGCGCGGATACGCGGGGCGCGGACGAGTGGGTGCCGGGCGTGCGGCAGCGCGGGGCGGCGCCCGGCGGCTCAAGGCGACGGGCGGGGCCGGTCAGGGTGAGGGGTTCGGCCGCGCGGCAGCGGAGC
>NZ_JAGMUE010000804.1:0-659 GCF_019049165.1 Streptomyces sp. AC627_RSS907 | reverse complement strand
GGCGTCCACGGCTTCGGCCACCGCCGGCGCCACGGGGGCCACGTCACTCAGCAGGGGGCTCGGCCGCTGGGCCGTGAACCCGGTGGTGAACTTCTCCCAGTCGACGTCGGCCACCGTGATGGTCGTGTCGCCGCGTCCCAGCGCGGCCTGGAGCGACGCGATGCCGAGATGCGGATCGAGCGGGGAGAGGCCACGCCGCTTGAGGTAGGCGATCCCGGCCTCGTCGGCGGCCATCCCGGTGCCACCCCACGGGCCCCAGGCGATGCTGGTGGCGGGCAGGCCATGGGCACGGCGGTGTTCGGCCAGGGCGTCGAGGTAGGCGTTGGCGGCGGCGTACCCGGCCTGCCGCCCGCTGCCCCAGGTGGCCGCGTTGGACGAGAACAGCACGAACGCGCTCAGGTCCAGGTCACGGGTCAGCTCGTGCAGGTGTGCCGCGGCCACGGCCTTGGCGTCGAGGGTCCGGTCCAACGCCGCCAGGTCCAGCTCCGCGAGTGTGTCCACCTCCAGGACGCCGGCCGTGTGCACGACGGCGGACAGCGGCTGGTCCGTGGGGATGTCGGCGAGCAGGCACTGGAGCTGGTCCCGGTCCGCGACGTCACAGGAGACGATGTCGACCGCCGCGCCGAGGGCCGTGAGCTGCGCGGCGAGTTCGCCGGCCC
>NZ_JAGMUE010000803.1:0-636 GCF_019049165.1 Streptomyces sp. AC627_RSS907 | reverse complement strand
CCCCCGGCTTCGCCCTCACGGCGGCCAACGCCCCGGCCGTCGCGGCGCTCTGCCGCCGCCTGGACGGCCTGCCGCTGGCCCTGGAGTTGGCGGCGGCCCGGGTGCGCACGCTGGGCGTGCACGGGCTCGCCGCGCGCCTCGACGAACGGCTCACCCTCCTCTCCGGCGGCCACCGCGACGCCCCCGCCCGCCACCGCACCCTGCGCACGATGATCGACTGGAGCTGGGGCCTGCTGACCGACCCCGAGCGCGCCGTGCTGCGCCAACTCGCCGTCTTCGCGGGCGGCTGCACGCCGGAGGCGGCCGAGGCCGTGTGCGGCCAGGCGGCGGTCGCGGGACAGGACGGCTCCGGCCGGGTGCTCGACGTGCTCGCCCGGCTGGTGGAACGGTCCCTGGTGGTGCTGGACGACGGGCCGACGGGCCCGCGCTACCGGCTCCTGGAGTCGGTGAGCGCGTACGGCGCGGAGCGGCTGCGCGCGGCCGGCGAGGCGGACGCCGTGCGCGAGCGGCACGGCCGGTACTACGCCGACCTCGCGGAACGGGTCGCGCCCCGGCTGCGCGGGCCCGAGCAGCGGCACTGGCTTGAGCGCCTGGACGACGAGGGAGCCAACCTGCGCCGGGCGCTCGACCACGCCG
>NZ_JAGMUE010000802.1:0-705 GCF_019049165.1 Streptomyces sp. AC627_RSS907 | reverse complement strand
CTCGGCGTGTCGTGGGCCGCCCGGGCGGCGGGCCGACGTGGCTCGGAGCGGTCGCGCCCCGGGTCGACCGTGACTCGGACCGGCCGTGGCTCGGACCGGCCGCGGCTCAGATCGCCGGGCGCAGCCGGGCCGCGTCGGCCGCGTCGCCGCCGTCGCGCAGACCGGCGGTGAGGGCACTGCCCTGGCGCCACTTGTCCCAGGACAGGTTCCAGTCGCCGAAGCCGTTGTCGAACGGCGTCATCGTGGTGCCGCCGCTGCCCGTGACCGTCACCAGGTCACCGGGGCGCACCGTGTCGAAGAACCAGCGGGCGTTGGCGGTGCTCATGCCGGTGCAGCCGTGGCTGACGTTGGCGGCGCCGTGCGAGCCCGCCGACCAGGGCGCGGCGTGCACGTACTCGCCGCTCCAGGTGACCCGGGTGGCCCAGTGCACCGGCAGGTCGTACGACTCGGAACTGCCCTCCGCGATGCCGATGCTGGTCCCGCGCATGCGGACGAAGGACTCCTTGGCGAGCACGACCTTGACGCCGTTGCGCGTGTCGAAGCCCGGCTTGCCGGTGGTGACGGGGATGGTGCGCAGCGTCCTGCCGTCGCGCCGTACGGTCATCCGGTGCGCCGCCGCGTCCGTGACGGCCTCGATCCTGGCGCCGGTGCGCAGCGTGAGGGGCTTGGTGGGGCCGCCGTAGAGGCCGCCGGCGACCTTGATGC
>NZ_JAGMUE010000801.1:0-787 GCF_019049165.1 Streptomyces sp. AC627_RSS907 | reverse complement strand
GGGCGTCGGTGAGTTGCCCGATCTCGGCCTGTCGGGCCAGGAACGCGCCGCCCGGCGTGTCGGCCGACGCCATCCCCGACTCCACCCACAGGCCGGAGACCAACGCGACCTCGTCCCGGCCGTCGGCGCGGGCCTGGGCCGCGGCGAGCAGCAGGAACTCGTTGGCCGCGCCGTAGTCCGGCTCCCCGCGCAGTCCGGTGAAGGCGGAGATGGAGCTGAGCGAGCACCACAGCGCGGGCCGGTGGCCGCGCAGGGCGGCCCGCAGGTGGGCGTAGCCACGGACCTTGACGTCGCGCACGGTGCGGAAGTCGGCGAGCCGCTTGCGCTCCAGCGCGGCGCTGCGGGCGAGCCCCGCGCCGTGCAGCAGCACGTCGACGCGGCCCTCGCGGGCGAGCACCTCGCCGATCACGCGGTCCACCGCCGTGGCGTCCAGCACGTCGCACTGCCGGTAGTGCACCCGGTCCGGGCCGCACGCCTCCGTCAACGCGCGCAGCGTTCCGGCCCGTTCGGCCTGTTGCACGGCGCGTTCGTAACGCCTGCCCAGGGCGGCCAGGTTCTCGCCGGGGTGGCGTGGCATGAGGCGGCGTACCGCCTCCACCTTGGGCAGCGCGGCCAGTTCCACGTCGCCCGGGTCGGGCTCGGGGCCGGTGCCGATCAGCCATACGGAGCGGGGCGCGCCGGCGGCGACGATCTCGTGCACGAGGTGGGCGGTCAGGCCGCGCGCGCCACCGGTCGCCACGATCACCGGGTCGGCCGGCAACCCGAGGCCGGCGGTCCCCGGCCGGTC
>NZ_JAGMUE010000800.1:0-638 GCF_019049165.1 Streptomyces sp. AC627_RSS907 | reverse complement strand
CCGGAGAGCGGAGCGCGCCCCGCGCCGGCGGCGCCCTCGGTGCCCGCACCGTCCGCGCCCTCGGCGACCGCGCGCACGGGCGAGCCCTCATCGGCCAGGACGGAGTTGGGCGGCGGTGCGTCCTCGCCGGTGAAGCCCGGCTCCAGGCGCAGGTCGTCCGCCTCGGTCGGGAGGAGGTCGCCGGGGCCCATGTCGCCCGGGCGCAGCCGCTCGCTCCAGGGCACCCACTCCGGCGCCAGCAGCGCCTCGGGCCCGGGCAGCAGCACCGTCTCGTCGAGCGTGACGGCCTTGGCGCGGGAGGCGCGGGCGACGGTCACCGCCCAGCGCCAGCCCCGGTAACCGGGTTCCGCGCACTCGAAGAAGTGGGTGACCACGCGGTCCCCGTCGGCCGCGAGGGCGACGTGTTCGCCGACGGGGCCCGGGAACGCCGCCTCCTCGGCCGCCGCACGGGCAAGATCGACCGCCTCGGCGCACAAGCGGTCCGGGGTACGGCTTCGCATCGCAGCACTCACAAGAATCGATTCTCTCCTACGCCGTCTCACGAGCGCGCCGGCCAAGCAGCCGGGACAGCGGACGGAGCGGACCTGTGGACCGCGTCGACGTCCGCGCCCGAACGGCCTCGGACGCACCAGTTACGT
>NZ_JAGMUE010000799.1:0-679 GCF_019049165.1 Streptomyces sp. AC627_RSS907 | reverse complement strand
CGCGTACGCCGGCGGCGGCCGCCGCGTCCAGCAGCACGGCCAGGCCGTGCACGTTCTCCTCGTAGTAGCGGATGGGCTGCTCGACGGACTCCGCCACCTGCTTGCGCGCCGCCAGGTGCACCACACCGGCCACCTCGTGCTCGGCCAGCACCCGGCCAAGCAGCTCCCGGTCCAGGACCGAACCGCGCACCACGGGCACGTCCGCCGGCAGCCGGTCGGACCGGCCGGCCGTCAGGTCGTCGAGCACCACCACGCGCTCGCCCGCCGCGCGCATGGCCGCGACGACGTGCGCCCCGATGTATCCGGCACCGCCGGTGATCAGCCACATCATGTCCGCACCCTACCGACCGGAAATCGGCGGCCGGAGCGAACGGGCGTTTGGCGCGGGTAGCGGCCATCGACCATGATGATCGCGCAGACCAAGCCGTCGTTCACTCGATCCTTGAGTGAATGCGCGGTGAACGGTCGCCTTCGGTGATCCGATAGCCTCTGCCGACGCCCTGTCCGCCGCAGCCGGGTCGGAGCAGGTCACGACCGCTGCCCGGACACCGCGTGAACCGGCCATGAACCGGCGCGGCCATGCCAGTTGCCAAGGAGTGAGTTCGTCTGTCGACCGCCATTGTGACCGGTCCTCCGGTCGTCGGCCCGTCCGTCGTGGACGACCTGCGGACCCTCGGCT